>CAYNOF010000209.1:0-7751 GCA_964398335.1 uncultured Rhizobiaceae bacterium | reverse complement strand
TCGGCGACGCGGCCGTCGACCAGCACGACGATCTCGTCGGCGTCGACCACGGTCGACCGGCGGTGGGCGATGACGATGGGGGTGCGCCCGCGCGAGACCTCGCGCAGCGACTGGGCGATCTCCTGCTCGGTGCGCGTGTCGAGCGCGCTGGTCGCCTCGTCGAACAGCAGGATGCGCGGGTCCTTGAGGATCGTGCGGGCGATGGCGACGCGCTGCTTCTCGCCGCCCGACAGCTTCAGGCCGCGCTCGCCCACCATGGTGTCGTAGCCCTCGGGCAGCCCGACGATGAAATCGTGGATGCGTGCGAGCTTCGCGGCGGCTTCGATCTCCTCGCGCGCCGCCGCGGGTCGGCCGTAGCAGATGTTGTAGTAGATGGTGTCGTTGAACAGCACGGTGTCCTGCGGGACGATGCCGATGGCGGCGCGCAGGCTGGCCTGGCTGACGTCGCGGATGTCCTGGCCGTCGATGCTCACGCGGCCGCCGGCGACGTCGTAGAAGCGATAGAGGATGCGCGACACGGTCGACTTGCCGGCGCCCGAGGGGCCGACGATCGCCACGGTGTGGCCGGCCGGCACCGTGAGCGTCACGTCGTGCAGGATCTGCCGGTTGGCCTCGTAGTTGAAATCGACGTGCTCGAAGCGCACGGCGCCCGGGCCGGGCGCGAGCTGCGGCGCGCCGGGCTTGTCGGCGACCTCGATGTCGGCCTCGAGCAGGCCGAACATCTTCTCCATGTTGACCAGGCCGGTGCGGATCTCGCGGTAGACGAAACCCAGGAAGTTCAGCGGCTGGTAGAGCTGGATCAGGAAGGCGTTGACCGCGACGAAGTCGCCGATGGTCATCCTGCCGGCGATCACCTCCTGGCCGGCCATTGCCATCACGATCACCAGGCCGATGGAGATGATGAAGCCCTGGCCGATGTTGAGCATCGACAGCGAGGCGCGGCTCTTCACGGCGGCGCGCTCGTAGGCCTTGCGCGCGACGTCGAAGCGCGCGGCCTCGTGCTTCTCGTTGCCGAAGTACTTCACCGTCTCGTAGTTGAGCAGCGAGTCGATGGCCTTGGCGTTGGCCTCGGTGTCGCTGTCGTTCATGCGCCGCACCAGCGAGGTGCGCCATTCCGACAGCTTGATGGTGAAGAGGATATAGCCGGCGATCGCCGCCATGGTGACGGCGGCGAAGCGCCAGTCGTACATCCACCACATGATCCCGGCGACCAGGAGGATCTCCAGGATCGTCGGGATGATGTTGAAGGTCATGAAGTTGATCAGGAAATCCATCGCCTGCGTGCCGCGCTCGATGACGCGCGACAGCCCGCCGGTGCGGCGCTCCAGGTGGAAGCGCAGCGACAGCTTGTGCATGTGCTCGAAGGTGGAAAGCGCCAGCGAGCGCACGGCACGTTGTGCAACCTTGGCGAAGATCGCGTCGCGCAGCTCGCCGAAGGCCTGCGCCGCCACCCGCGCCACGCCATAGGCGACCAGCAGCATGATGGGCACCGCGACGACCTGGGCGCGTTGATCCGACAGCGAATCGACGGCGTACTTGTAGAGCAGCGGGACGTTGACGTTGACCACCTTGGCCAGCACCAGGAGGACGCCGGCGATCACGACCCTCAGCCGCAATTCCACCGCATTGCGCGGCCACAGGTGGGGCAGCAGGATTCGCACGACCCGCCAGGCGTCGGCGGCCTTGATGTTGGGCAACGGAGAAGCGGGCGACGACATATGATGAAAGCTACCGGTGCTGGACGACGCGGATCGGACGGGATATGCCGCGCGGTGGCCCCCATACCGCGAATCGGGCCCAAAGTCTTGCAGGGAGCGCCTGGAGCAGCCTGATGATGATGGAGATGAGAACGGCCCGGCGGCGCTGCAAGGCCCGCCAGATGCTGCCGGCCCTGGCTTTGGCCGCGACCCTGGGGGGCATCGAGGCCCAGGCCCAGCCACCCCGCACCAATACTGCGCCGCAGCAGAGCCGGGTGATCGTGCTGGAATACGAGGTCCATATCATCGGACTGAAGACGCTCACCGTCGACACGGTCACCCGCATCGACGGCACGCGCTATCAGCTCGACATGAGCGTGCGCAACGAAGGCGTGCTGCGCGCGCTGACCGCTGCCTTCGCCTCGCGCAACCAGGCGATCGGCACCTTGAGCGCCAATGGCGTGGCGCCGGCGGCCGGCTACACCGGCATCGCCGTCGGCCGAGACTTCCGGCGCACCTGGGCGGTGCGCTACCTGCCCGACGGCTCGCTGGACGAGACCTACACCAACCTCGACCAGCCCGAGAGCTTCAAGCCCACGGCGGAGCAGAAGAAGGGCTCGGTCGATCCCGCCACCGGGCTGATCGTCGCCGCCTTCAGCCCGGGCGGAGCGTGCAATCGCACCATCAAGATGTTCGACAGCAAGCGCCGTTTCGACCTGGTCGCAGGCCCGGCCACCAAGCAGGTCCTGCACGAGGGGTTCACCCCCTTGTTCGCGGGCGAGACCCAAACCTGCGAGATGCGAATGGTCAAGGTCGCCGGCTATGGCGGTGACGGCAATCCCAAGGACCAGGCCACCGACGAGGAGCCGATCCGCGTCTGGCTGGGCAAGCTCGACGACAGCGGCATCGAGTTCCCGGTCCGCGTCACGCTGTCGACCGGCTGGGGCACCCTGGTCGGGCGCCTGAAGAAACGCGAGATCCGCGAGTTCCGCGCCGAAGACTACCAGGCGATGCGGCGGTAGCTACTCCGCCGCGATACGGCCGGGCTTGCGGATCAGCTCGAGGATTTCGTGCGCGGCCTTGGGGATGTTGGTGCCCGGACCGTAGATGCCCGAGACGCCCGCCGCGCGCAGGAAATCGTAGTCCTGCGCCGGGATCACGCCGCCGCAGACCACCAGGATGTCGTCGCCGCCCTGTGCACGCAGGTGCTTGATCAGCTCCGGCACCAGCGTCTTGTGGCCGGCCGCCTGCGACGAGACGCCGACGACGTGCACGTCGTTCTCGATGGCCTGGCGCGCGGCCTCTTCCGGCGTCTGGAACAGCGGGCCGATATCGACGTCGAAGCCGAGATCGGCGAAGGCGGTGGCGATCACCTTGGCGCCGCGGTCATGGCCATCCTGGCCCATCTTGCAGACCATCATGCGCGGACGGCGGCCCTCGGCTTCGGCGAAGGCGGCGATCTCGCGCTGGATGCGCTGATAGCCCTCGTCGCCTTCCCAGCCCTGGTTGTAGACGCCGGCGATCGAGCGGATCACGGCGTTGTGGCGGGTGAAGACCTTCTCCATCGCATCCGAAATCTCACCCACCGTGGCGCGCGCCCGCGTCGCCTCGACGGCGAGCGCCAGCAGATTGCCGGTGCCGTCGGACGCCGCCTGGGTCAGCGCATCGAGCGCCGCCTTGACCTTCGCTGCGTCGCGCCTGGACTTGATGGTGTTGAGCCGCGTCACCTGCGCCTCGCGCACGGCGGCGTTGTCGACGTCGAGAATGTCGACCGGCTCCTCTTCCTTGAGCTTGTACTTGTTGACGCCGACGACGACTTCCTCGCCGCGATCGATGCGCGCCTGGCGCCGCGCCGCGGCCTCCTCGATGCGCAGCTTGGGCATGCCGGCCTCGACCGCCTTGGTCATGCCGCCCATCGACTCGACTTCGGCGATCAGCTTGCGCGCCTCGGCCACCATGCTGGCGGTCAGGCTCTCGAGGTAATAGCTACCGGCCAGCGGATCGACGACGTTGGTCACGCCGGTCTCGTGCTGGATGATCAGCTGCGTGTTGCGCGCGATGCGGGCGGAGGTCACCGACGGCAGCGCGATCGCCTCGTCGAAGGCGTTGGTGTGCAGCGACTGCGTGCCGCCGAGCACCGCCGCCAGCGCCTCGATCGCCGTGCGCACGACGTTGTTGTAGGGGTCCTGCTCGGTCAGCGACACGCCAGAGGTCTGGCAATGCGTGCGCAGCGCCAGGCTGTCGGCCTTCTTGGGGTTGAACGGCGCGATCAGCTCGGCCCACAGGAAGCGGCCGGCGCGCATCTTGGCGATCTCCATGAAGAAGTTCATGCCGATCGCCCAGAAGAAGCTCAGCCTGGGCGCGAAGGCGTCGATGTCGAGGCCCTTGCCCAGCGCGGCGCGCACGTACTCGAGACCGTCGGCCAGCGTGAACGCCAGCTCCTGCACCTGCGTCGCCCCGGCCTCCTGCATGTGGTAGCCGCTGATCGAGATCGAGTTGAACTTCGGCATGTGCTTGGCCGTGTACTCGATGATGTCGGCGACGATCCGCATGCTCGGGCCGGGCGGATAGATGTAGGTATTGCGGACCATGAACTCCTTGAGGATGTCGTTCTGGATGGTGCCGCTGAGCTTGTCCTGGCTGACGCCCTGCTCCTCCGCCGCGACGATGTAGCCGGCGAGCACCGGCAGCACCGCGCCGTTCATGGTCATCGACACGCTCATCTTGTCGAGCGGGATGCCGTCGAACAGGATCTTCATGTCCTCGACGGAATCGATCGCCACGCCGGCCTTGCCGACATCACCGACGACGCGAGGATGGTCGCTATCGTAGCCGCGATGGGTGGCGAGATCGAAGGCCACCGAGACGCCCTGCTGGCCGGCGGCGAGATTGGCCCGATAGAACTTGTTGCTCTCTTCCGCCGTCGAGAAGCCGGCATACTGGCGCACCGTCCACGGGCGGCCGGCATACATGGTCGCCTTGGGTCCACGCAGGAAGGGCGGGTAGCCCGGCATGGTGTCGAGCGTCTCGAGGCCTTCGAGATCGGCCGCGGTGTAGAGCGGCTTCACCTTGATGCCCTCGGGCGTCATCCAGTCGAGCGACGCCAATGGACGGTCCTTCAGCTCGCGCTGCGCGAGCTTGTTCCAGTCCTCGAGGGTCTTCTTCGGAAACTCGGCCATGGTCTTGCTCTGGGTTTCGCCACCTGCGCACAATCGACGCCGGTTTAACGCATGGACCCTGCCGCGCAAAGCCCGTCAGGACCGCGCTGCCGCCATGCAAGATAGCCGCCACCGGCCCAACCGGATGAATGCGGCAGAGGTCGGGAGGATAGCATGAGACGGTTCCTGGCGCCCCTGGTGGCGGCTCTCGCGTTCTGGGCGACCAGCGCCTGGGCGCAGAATTACCCCACCCGCCCGATCACCCTGATCGTGCCGTTCCCGGCCGGCGGGCCGTCGGACATCTATGGTCGGCTATTGGCCAAGGGCATGGCCGAGCGGCTGGGCCAGCAGGTGATCGTCGAGAACAAGAGCGGCGCCGCCGGCGTCACCGGCGTCGATTTCATCGCCAAGGCGACGCCCGACGGCTACGTCATCGGCCTGGCCAGCTCCAGCGCCGCGACCATCATGCCGCACCTGATGGGCAGCAAGATGCCCTTCGACTCGTTCAAGGACCTGGCGGCGATCACCCTGGTCAGCCGCGTGCAGGAGATGCTGGCAGCCAACCCGAACATCGGCGTCGACGACATCAAAGGCCTGGTCGCCAAGGCCAAGGCGGCTCCGGGCAAGCTCAACTATGGCTCGGCCGGGCTGGGCGGCATCACCCATCTCGCCGGCGAGTTGTTCACGCGCGATGCCGGCATCGACGCGGTGCACGTACCCTATCGCGGTGCCGCGCCGGCGGTCGTCGACCTGCTGTCGGGCCGCCTGGACTACGCCATCCTCGACATCACGATCTTCCTGCCGCACATCAATGTCGGGAAGGTCAAGCCGCTGATGATCACCAGCAAGGTGCCGGCGCCGCTGCTGCCCAACGTGCCGACCGCGGCCCAGGCCGGCTATCCCAACGTGCTGTCCGACAACTGGTACGGCCTCTACACCGCGGCCGCGGTGCCGAAGGCGATCCAGGACAAGCTGTACGAGGCGGCGGTCGCGACCCTGAAGACGACCGAGGTGATCGAGGCGTTCAAGGCGCAGGGCGCCGTCACCGGCCCGTTGACGCCGGCCGAGCTCACCGCCTTCATGCGCGAGGAGAGCGCCAAGTGGGGCGCGATCGTGAAGTCGGCCAACGTCAAACTCGAATAGGCAGCCATGCTCGACGCCGAAGTCCGCCTCTTCCTCGACCTGCTGGAAAAGGCGGCCGCTTCCGGTCGCCCCAAGCTCAGCGACCTGCCGGTCTCCGTCGGCCGGCCCGCCGTCGATCGCATGTCCTGCGAGGGCGAGGCCGATCCGCCTGACGTCGCGCGTGTAATCGACGGCACCTTGCCCGGCCCGGCCGGCGCGATCGCCTATCGCCGCTACTGGCCGCTGGGCGTCGCGGAACAGGTGGTCCCGACGCTGGTCTACTATCACGGCGGCGGCTTCGTGATCGGCAACCTCGAGACGCACGACTCGACCTGCCGGCGCCTCGCCAACAAGAGCCGCTGTCAGGTGATCTCGATCGATTACCGTCTGGCGCCGGAGCATCCCTTCCCGGCACCGATCGACGACGCGTTGGCCGCGTTCCGCCATATCAGGGACAACGCCGCTGCCTTCGACACCATCGCCGAGCGCATTGCCGTCGGCGGCGATTCGGCCGGCGGCAATCTCTCGGCTGTGGTCTGCCAGCAGACGAAAAAGACCGGCGAGGTGATGCCCGCCTTCCAGATGCTGATCTACCCCGCGACCGACAGCGTCGTGCACGCCGAGGCGCGGCGCGCCAAGGGCGAGGGCTATTTCCTCACGCAGGAACTGATCGACTGGTTCTTCGCCCAGTACGCGCCACCAGGAACGGATCAGCGCGATCCGCGCATCTCGCCGCTCCTGGTCGACGATCTGTCGGGCCTGCCGCCGGCCTATGTGCTGACCGCCGGCTACGATCCGTTGCGCGACGAAGGGCTGGCCTACGCCACCCAGCTGCGCCTGGCGGGCGTGCGCACGGTCTACAGCGAGTTTCCCGGCACCATCCACGGCTTCTTCTCCCTGACGCGCTTCCTCAGGCAGGGCCTGGTCGCCAACGACGAGGCGGCTGGCGTGCTGGCGGCCTTCTTCGGCCGCTGAGGGCGGGGATGCCGGACGCTCTTGCTGCGTATCCATCGACGGGACTTGTCGGTGGAGGCGCGGCGGTGGCGCATGCGACGCGCTGGGCGGTGGCGGCGATCGTGCTGGGCATCGCCATGATCCTGCTCTCGGCCACGCTGGTCGAAGCCGGCGAGCAGCGCACGATCAACATGGCCGGCGTCAGCCGCACCTACTACGTCGCGGGTGCCGGGTCGGTGAACACCGGCGAGCGGCCGCTGGTGATCATGCTGCACGGCGCCGGCGGCACCGGCCAGCAGGCGGTGCGCCAGTACGGCTGGGAAACCAAGGCCGAGAAGGAAGGCTTCATCGTCGCCGGCCCCGATGCCTGGCGGCCGTTTCCCGAGTGGCCGGCCAACCTGCTGACCAACCCGCGCTTCTGGAACGACGGCGGCGGACGCGGCAGCGCGGAGATCCGCAACAGCAACGATGTCGGCTTCATCGACGCGATGGTCGACGACATCGCGCGCTTCGCCGCGATCGACCGCAACCGCGTCTACGTCACCGGCTTCTCCAGCGGCGCCGGCATGGCGCAACGCATGGCGGTCGAGCGCGCCAACCGCTACGCCGCCGTCGCGCCGATCTCGGGCATCGTCTACCTGCCGCCGACAGCACCGTATCGCGCCATGCCGTTCCTCTATCTCTCGGGCGATCGCGATCCGCTCAATCCGGTGCAGGGCGGGCCGGTGCACTCGCCCTGGGGCAACACCTTCGGCAAGCCGGCGCATGGCGCGATCAGCCAGCGCTGGCGCGAGCTCAACGGCTGCCCGCCGCCGACGCG
>CAYNOF010000208.1:0-2378 GCA_964398335.1 uncultured Rhizobiaceae bacterium | reverse complement strand
TCACCGTGCCGCCCGGGACGGACTTTAAGGCCAGATGGGCAAAATGAAGATTTTCGCCCCTACGAATGTCGCGAAGGCCGCTTCCGTCTTACGGAGAGAAGGACTGCAGGTGCCCGCTCCGCTGACGGCAGCGGTACAGGTGTCGGCCATCGTAGGGGCGGAAATGCCGGAAGCGCCCGACTCATGCGATCATGCTGGCGTTGGTCACCTTCATCCGACCAAGCCGTGCAGACCATGTGGAACCATAGAGACAGGGTGCCGGTGCGCCGCTGTAGCATGCCCGAGAATCGTCGCTATGATCGCGCCCGACCGTCGGGAGGGGAGTCCATGAAGTTCGCTTTGCATTTCGGCAACAACACCTATCCCGACCCCGAGGGCGCGCGGAAGGTCGCGCGCGCGGCCGAGGCGGCGGGCTTCGACACGCTGTTCGCGGTCGACCACGTGGTGTTTCCCGACAACTACACCTCGACCTATCCCTATGCGCCCAGCGGCCGGCTGCCGGGCGGGCCGGAGAGCCCGATCCCCGATCCGCTGATCTGGATGACCTGGGTGGCGGCGGCGACGACGCGGCTGAAATTCATGACCGGCGTGCTCATCCTGCCGCAGCGCAATCCGCTGGTGCTGGCCAAGCAGGTGGCGACGATGGATCACCTGAGCGGCGGGCGCATCGAGCTGGGCATCGGGGTGGGCTGGCTGAAGGAGGAGTTCGAGGCGGTGGGCGTGCCGTTCGAGCGCCGCGGCAAGCGCGCCGACGAATATGTCGCCGCCATGCGGATGCTATGGTCCAGGGACGCCGCCAGCTTCAAGGGCGAGTTCGTGAATTTCGACACGGTGAGCTGCAATCCCAAGCCGGTGCGCGGCGCGGTGCCGATCCTGGTCGGCGGCCATTCCGAGGCGGCGGCCAAGCGCGCCGGGCGGCTGGCCGACGGCTTCTTCCCCTCGATCGGCTCGTCGATCGATCCGATGGGGCTGTGGGACATCGTGCGCCGCGCCGCCGAGGCCAAGGGCCGCGACCCGCTATCGGTCGAGCTGCTGATGGGCTGCCCTGACGCGCTGCCCGATTCCGGCAAGGACCCGCATGCGGCGGTCGAGGAGCGCATCAGGAAGGGCGTCAAGCGCATCGTCGTGCCGGCCACCGCCTTCCGCCGCAATCTCGAGGACGGTCTGGCGCGCTTCGGCGAGACCGTCATCCGCCCCTTCTCCTGAGGACCATAACAGACCATGCAGTTCCCCCCGCCCGACGGGCAGACCTGGCCCAGCGTCGCGCCGAAGGATGCCGGCTTCGATGCCGATGCGCTGGCCGACGCGATCAACTTCGCGCGCGGCCACGAGATCGGCTGGCCGCTCAGCCTGCGCGATCACCTACTGTCAGGGCATTTCGAGCAGCCCGGGGATGCCGAGATCATCGGCCCGATCCGCGATCGCGGTGCCACCAACGGCATGGTGCTGCGCGGCGGCCGCGTCGTGGCGCGCTGGGGCAACACGCGGCAGGAGGACTACACCTTCAGCGTGGCCAAGAGCTACATGTCGATCTGCGCCGGGCTGGCCTATGACGACGGGCTGATCACCGATGTCGACGAGCCGGTGGGCAAGACCGTGCACGACGGCGGCTTCGACAGCGCGCAGAACGCGCCGATCACCTGGCGGCAGCTCTTGACCAACACGTCGGAGTGGGAAGGCGAGCTGTTCGGCAAGAGCGAGAAGATCGACCGCGGCCGCAGCCTGGCCACCGAAGGCAACAAGAAGAAGGGCGACCGCGTGCTGCAGGCGCCGGGCACGGTCTGGGAGTACAACGACGTGCGCGTGAACCGCTGCGGCCTGTCGGTGCTGCGCCGCCTGAAGCGCGGCCTGCCCGAAATCTTCGCCGAGCGCATCATGAACCCGATCGGCGCGTCGGGCGGCTGGAGCTGGCGCGGCTACTCGACCTCGACCGTCGACGTCGAGGGCAGGCCGATCGAGAGCGTCGCCGGCGGCACGCATTGGGGCGGCGGCGTCTGCATCCACGCCGAGGACCAGGCGCGCATCGGCGCCTTGATGGCAAACGATGGCATCTGGAACGGCAAGCGCCTGCTGTCGCAGGAATGGATCGGGCTGTCGCTGCAGCCCTGTCCGCTGAACGTCAGCTATGGCTTCTTCTGGTGGCTCAACACTGGGGGCATCCGCATGCCCGCAGCACCCCATAGCAATTTCTTCGCCGTCGGCGCCGGCGGCAACATGACCTGGATCGACCGCGAGCACGACATCGTCGCCGTGATGCGCTGGCTCGACCCGGCGCACCAGAACGAGTTCATCGGCAAGGTGCTGGGCGCGCTGCGTTAATGGGAGCGCCGGCGTCCCGCCGGCTCATATCGGATGCGATGCGACACCGCCATGAGCCG
>CAYNOF010000207.1:0-1537 GCA_964398335.1 uncultured Rhizobiaceae bacterium | reverse complement strand
CGGTGATCGCCACGCGATCGGCGTCGACGGGCAGGCCGCGGCGAATCTCCAGCATCGGCCGATCCTTCCAGCCGTAGCGATCGAGCGCCGGATCGGGCGCCATCACCGCCGCGGCAGGCAGGTTGCTGGCGGCGAGGTAGTCGGTGACGGCGCCGGCGACCTCCGCGCCGGCGACGCGGGCGACCGTGGCGTGGACCGCCTTGGCGCCCTCCTCGAACAGATCGATCTGCCGCTCGCGCGGGATCTGCGAGCGCCGGGGCACGATGTTGACGGGATGCTGCGCCAGCCGCGCGTCGACGGCAGCGCGCGCCTCGCCGGAGAGCTCGCCGCGGCGCAGGCTGCGGCGGATCGCCGCCAGCATCTGCTCGCGCGCGCTCATCGCGTCGCTCCGCCGCGCGCCTTCCACTGCGCATGGAAGGTACCGCCGGCCTGCGGCGCCGGCATGTCGCGATGCTTCGTCCAGCCGCCCGCCAACGGCAGCGCGTCGTAGCGGCCCTCGGCGCGGCCGAACAGCGCCAGCGCGCGATTGGCGATGCCGGTGGCCAAGCGGTAAAGGCGCGGCCGCTTCGCCAGGAAGGCCCACAGGCCGAGCGCCTTGCGCACGGTCGATGGCGTCAGGTGATGCTCGAACTCGCGCTCGCGCCAGTGGCGCATCAGCCTGGGCAGCGGGATGCGCACCGGGCAGACGCTCTCGCAGCGGCCGCAGAAGGTCGAGGCGTTGGGCAAATTGCCCGCCTCCTCCAGGCCCAGGAGCTGCGGATCGAGCACCGCGCCGATCGGTCCGGGATAGACCCAGCCATAGGCATGCCCGCCGATCGCGCCATAGACCGGGCAATGGTTCATGCAGGCGCCACAGCGGATGCAGCGCAGCATGTCCTGCATCTCGCTGCCCAGCACGCTGGAGCGCCCGTTGTCGAGCAGCACGACGTGATAGGCCTGCGGCCCGTCGGGATCGCCCGCGCGCTTCGGCCCGGTGTTGAAGGTCGTGTAGCTCGACCATTCCTGGCCGGTCGCCGAACGCGCCAGCACCCGCAGCAACGCGGCGGCGTCCTCGAGCGTCGGGATCACCTTCTCGATGCTGGCGATGACGATGTGCATCTTGGGCAGCGTGTTGGAGAGATCGGCATTGCCCTCGTTGGTCACCAGCATCGAGCTGCCGGTCTCGGCGACCAGGAAATTGGCGCCGGTGATGCCGACATCGGCCTGCTGGAATTTCTGCCGCAGCACGTACCGCGCCTCGGCCACCAGATCGTTGCGCTCGGTCAGCCGGCGCGTGAAGCCCAGCTTGCTGTGATGCGCGTGGAACGTATCGGCGACCTGGTCCTTGGTCAGGTGCACCGCCGGCGCGATGATGTGGCTGGGCGGCTCCTGGCGCAGCTGGATGATGTACTCGCCGAGGTCGGTTTCGATCGGTGCGATGCCGTGCGCCTCGAGATGTTCGTTGAGCCCGATCTCCTCGGCGATCATCGACTTCGATTTCGCCACCGTGCGCGCATTGGCCTGCTGGCAGAGCTCGAGCACGATGCGCCGCGCGTCC
>CAYNOF010000206.1:0-14910 GCA_964398335.1 uncultured Rhizobiaceae bacterium | reverse complement strand
CTATCACTGCCGCATCGACCACCTTGTGGCCGAGAGCGACAGCGCCGCCGCCCGCATGACCTTCGGCGGCCTGCATTGCGAATCGCTATGGGGCGAAAAGCCGACCGGCCACACGGTGACATGGGCCGGCGCGGCGTTCTTCACGGTGAAGGACGGCCAGATCGCGACGATCTGGGTGCTGGGCGATACCGAGATGCTGCGCCGCCAGCTGGCGGGCGGGACCTAGTGGCGGGCCTTGGACTCGCCCTTCTTCTCGGCCTTTCGCAGCTCGGCGTTCTCCGGCGAATCGACCGCCTTCCTGGCCTTCTCGGCGGCGGACTTCACCTTGCCGGAATCGATGTGTTCCTTGAGGCCGGCATTGTAGGCACGCGCGGCGCTGCGGCTGCCCTCGCCCTCGTTCTTGTCGGAGATGGGGATGTCCTTGTTGGCCATGACTGAACTCCTGCCATTCGGATCACCCCTAGAACGGCAGGCGGCGGGACAGGTTGCTGCCTAGCGCGCCGGCGGCTGGGCCATTGCGCCGCTGGGCGGGCGCATCTGGTTGGGCCGCTGGCCGGCGCCGCCATGCGTCGCCGACCAGGTATCGGGCGATTCGAGGAAAGCGCGGGTCTCGGCCAGGCCCTGGGCGTCGAAGTACTTGTGACGCTCCGCCGCGTCGAGCACGTCCCACCAGGTGGCAAGCGCATGCAGCTTCACGCCCATCATCGAGAGCGTGTCGATGCTCTGCGCAAAGATGCCGTAGTGGAAGATCACGAAGCAGTCCGTGACCTTGGCGTCGGCCTTGCGCAGCGCCTCGATGAAATTGACCTTGCTGCCGCCATCGGTGGCGAGGTCCTCGACCAGCAGCACGCGCTGGCCGGGCTTGAACTCGCCCTCGATCTGCGCCCCGCGGCCGAAACCCTTGGGCTGCTTGCGCACGTAGATCATCGGCTTCTTCGCCGTCTGGGCGATGAAGGCGGCGAACGGGATGCCCGCGGTCTCGCCGCCAGCGACGACGTCGATCTTCGACCAGCCGATCGTGTCGCCGATCAGCTTGTGGGCATGCGCCATGATCTTGGCGCGCGCCTCGGGGAACGAAATGATCTTGCGGCAGTCGATATAGACCGGGCTGGCGCGGCCCGAGGTGAAGATGAACGGCTTGTCGGCGCGGCAATGGACCGCCTCGATCTCCAGCAGCAACCGAGCCGTATCGCGCGCGCCTGCCGACGCGCCCGGCTTGGATGCCTTGGCCGCCACCGGCTTCACGGCCTTCCTGGCGGCCGGCTTCTTGGCTGGTGGGGCCTGCTTTTTTGCGACTTTTCCCTTCTTGACGGCCATTAACGTCCCCCGGGCCTGTCCCCTGTGCGACGGCCGAAGCGTGTGTAGCGTCAGTGGGTTAGGCGAGCAAGACCCATGCCGCCAAACCCTTGGTCAAGGATGGCGGCAGACTGAAGGTGATATATTAAATAGCGCCTTTTTCTTCTTGAGAATGAGGCTATTGCAGCGCGATTCTCACTCGACCTTGGCGCCGGATGCCTTCACCACCGGCAGCCACAGGGCGCGCTCCTTGGCGATGAACGCCGGCAGGCCGGACCGGCCCAGGGGCGGCATGTCGAGACCCATCTCGTCCCAACGCTTCTGGATGTCCGGTTTGGCCATCATGCGCTTGATGGCCTCCTCCAGCCGCTCGATCACCGCCTCCGGCGTGCCCGCCGGCGCGCCGACCCCGTACCAGGAGGTGGCGACGTAGCCCGGCAGGGTCTCGGCGACGGTCGGCAGCTCGGGGATCGCCTTGGAGCGCTGCGGGCCGGTGACCGCCAGTCCGCGCAGCTTGCCTGCGCGTACCTGCTGCAGCATCGAGGGAATGTTGCCGAACTGCATGTGCACCCGGCCGGCCAGCAGGTCCTGGAAGGCGGCGCCGGCGCCCTTGTAGGGCACGTGCATGATGTCGACGCCGGCCATGCTCTTGAACAGCTCGCCGCTCAGATGCAGCGAGGTGCCCAGGCCGGAGGAGGAGAAGGCGTATTTGCCCGGCTCCTTCTTGCAGAGCGCGATCAGCTCGGGGACGGTGTTGACCGGCAGGCCGGGCCACACGCCCAGCAGGTTCACCAGCTGCGCCACCAGCGACACCGCGATGATGTCCTTGTCCGGATCGTAGGGCAGCTTGCCGTAGAGCGCCGGGTTGATGGCGTGGCTCGCCACCGAGATCAGGCCGATGGTATGGCCGTCATTGGCGCGCGCCAGCTCGGTCGTACCGATATTGCCGCCGGCGCCCGGCCGGTTGTCGACGATCACCTGCTGGCCGAAGAGCTCGGTCAGCTCCTGCGCCACGATGCGGCTCACCGCGTCGGTGCCGCCGCCGGGCACGAAGGGACAGATGAAGCGGACCTGCTTGGTCGGCCAGGTGTCGGCCCGAACCGACGACACGAAAGGCGCGGCAAGGCCGCCGACAAGGACGGCACGACGACTGATCACCTGTTCCTCCCGCTTCTTCTTGCGGATGCAGGCGACCATCTGGTCACGCTGCCGTCAACTACCGTGTGGTCGCCTGTCGGGCACGGCGAGGTAGCACAGCACGCAGACCGCCAGCACGGCGGCTACCGCGCCGAAGCCCATGCGATAGACGTAATCCGTGCGCGGGCCGCCCTGCGAGAGCTGGCTGATCACCGCGCCGGCGAGCAGCGGCAGGGCCATGCTGCCGGCGACCTGGGCGATGTTGAGCGTCGTGACGCCGCGGCCCACGAGATCGGGCGGATACATCGCGCGGCCATGCGCCACGATCTGCACCGAGTAGGCGGCGAAGAAGCACAGCGTGATCAGCAGGGTCACCGCCAGCCAGGCCGGCGGCGCCGGGATGAGAACCAGCGCCACGAACGGCGCGAGGGTCAGCACCACGCCCGATATCACCACGCCCTTGCGCGTGTTGAAGACGCGGTCGAGCGGGCCATAGACGCTGACGCCGATGATCTGCGCGATCGCCATCGCCGTCACCACGTTGCCGCGCGCCAGCGCATCCATGTGATGCACGTCGGCGAGGTAGGGACCGCTCCACGCGCCCATGATCGCCAGCATCGAGGCATAGGCGGCGAAGTGCATCGCCATCAGCATCGGCATGCGCGGCAGGCTGAGGATCCGGCCGATGCCGCTGAGCATGTCGATGAACGAGCCGGTCGAGGGCCGTCGCCGCGGCGCGCCGGGCGGCGTGTCGTGCACGGTGAACCAGAACAGGAAGCCGGTGGCGACGGCCAGCGCCGCCATCGCGCCGAAGGCGCCGCGCCAGCCCAGCCACTCGGCGAGCAGCGCGAGCGGCGTGCCGGCCAGCAAGGTGCCGACGCCGCCCAGCGCGAACACGCGTGCCAGCATGGTCGAGAACCGTGCCGGCGGAAACCACGCGCCGCACAGCACGGCACCAGCCATGAAGTAGCCCGAGCAGCCCAGGCCGACGATCAGGCGCGCCGCGATCATCTCCGCGGGCGTGCGCGCCAGTGCCTGGGCGATGCCGCCCAGCACGGTCAGCACCGTGAGCACGGTGATCGGCAAACGCACGCCGTAGCGGTCGAAGGCGATGCCCAGCGGCACCTGCGCCACCAGCAGCGAGAGGAAGAAGATGCTGACCGCGACGCCGTAGACCGCCGCCGACATGCCGAGGTCGCGCATGACATCGGGCGCCACGGTGTTGAGCAGCACGCGGAAGGACTGGCTGAGCGTGGCGATGGCGACGAGGCCAAAGAGGAACAGGGACACCTGCAGGCGCGTGGGTGCGCCGGTACTGACTGCGCTCGACATGGGACTCTTATGGATGGATGTGCGCCGGCGATGCTTCGCTCACGGCCGAACTGTCATTGCCGGGCCACGGCGTTGGCCTCGGCCTCGCTGCGCGGCAGCGAGGCGAGCTCGGCGACGGTGACCGGTTTGACCGGCGGGCGCAGGCGGTAATGGCCGATCTCGCTCGGGGTCTTGCCGCGCGCCCTGGCGAGCAGCTCGGTGACCGTCAGCCCGCACAGCCGCCCCTGGCATGGCCCCATGCCGCAACGCAGATAGGCCTTGAGCTGATTCGGTCCTGTCCCGCCGATGCGCGCCGCCTCGACGATCTGCGCCGCGCTCACCTCCTCGCAGCGGCAGACGAGCGTGTCGCCGGCGGGAATCCGATGCGCCTCGACCGGCCGGAAGGCGCGCTCGAGGAAGGCGCGACCGCGGCCGTACTTCGCCAGCACGCGGCGGGGCGTCCGGGCCTCGCGATCGCGTGTCGCCTGGTCGATGCGGCCCAGCCGGCACGCCGCGTCGAGCGCCGCCAATCGGCCGCGCTCGGCGGCGGACTCGGCGCCGGCGATGCCTGCGCCGTCGCCGGCGATCGACACGCCGTCGACGCTGCTGTGGCCCCAGGCATCGAGCGTCGGCACGAAGCAGAGCTGGGCCTCGTGCCAGCGATGGACGCAACCGACCGACATCGCGAGATTGGTGTTGGGCACGACCCCCTGATGCAGCAGCAGCGTGTCGCAGTCGATGTGATCCACGGCGCCGCTGCGGTCGGTGAACGACACGCGGCGCAGCCGGCTGTCGCCTTCGGCGCGCAACCCGCTCACCCGCTCGATCGGCTCGATCTGCTGCTTCGTCTCGCGCATCAACGCCCGTCCCTTGGACAGGTACGGCGAGGCGAGGAACGACAGCATGTCGAGGCCGAACGACATGCGCGGCGTCGTGTCGAGGATGGCGCTCAATGTTCCGCCGGCGCGCAGCATCTGGGCCGCGAGCAGCCACAGCAACGGGCCGCTGCCGGCCAGAACCGTGCGGCCCGCCGGCGCCAGGCCCGCGCTCTTGAGGAGGATCTGCGCGGCGCCGGCCGTGAGCACGCCCGGCAAGGTCCAGCCGGGAATCGGCATCGGCCGTTCTTGCGCGCCCGTCGCGACGATGACGTGGCGCGCCCGCAGCAGCCGTGCGTTGCCGCCGCTGGAGATGCCGATGTCGCGATAGCCGCCGTCGACCCGCGATTCGACGCTGAAGACGGTGGCGTTCGGCAGGTACTTGGCGCCGCTGCCCGTGAACGCACGCGCGAGTTCGAGGCCGCGCCAGTAGTCGTCGCCGAAGATGGTGCCGTGCCGCACCGGCGTCTCGGTGATGGCGCGATAGATCTGGCCGCCGGGCGAGGGCTGCTCGTCGAGGACGACGGTATCCACGCCCAGCCGCTGGGCGGTGGTGGCTGCGGCCATGCCGGCGGGGCCGGCGCCGATGATGGCGAGGTCGCAGGTCCCGCTCATCGTCCGGCCACGCGCTTGCCGTGCTGCGTCTCGACGCGCATGCCCTCGCGCACGCGCACCAGGCAGCCCTGGCGGTTGCCGACGCCGTCGATCGTGACCAGGCAATCGAAGCACACGCCCATCAGGCAGTAGGGCCCGCGCGGGGTATTCGACACCGCTGTCTCGCGACAGGCGGCGTGGCCGGCGGCGAGCAGGGCGGCGGCGACCGTGTCGGTCGGCCGCGCGGTGATCACCTCGCTGTCGATGGTGAGCGTCACCGAGGCGACGTCGGCGAGATCAGGCAGCCGGTGGAACATGGAAGCGCTTCGCACTGAACGCGGTGAAGTCGTCGGTGAGGCCCTTGCCGGCGATCAGCGGCGCCAGCAGCTTGGCGTGTGCCGCCGCCAGCGTCACGCCGCTGTGGCAGGTGGCGACG
The DNA here is from genome assembly GCA_964398335.1 of uncultured Rhizobiaceae bacterium. Lineage (GTDB taxonomy): Bacteria > Pseudomonadota > Alphaproteobacteria > Reyranellales > Reyranellaceae > JAFAZJ01. The sequence continues at coordinate 9,261 of CAYNOF010000206.1, read as the reverse complement.
AAGGCGCCGGGGTGGCTCTGCGATTCCTCGTAGATCGGAAAGCCGTCTGGCGTCATCACGCGCAGCGCCGCCCAGGTGCGCACGATATTGAGCGAGCCCAGCAGCGGGAACATACGCACCGCGCGCTCGGCAATGGTGCCGACCACACCCAGGCCGACGCGGTCGTCGAAGCCGGCCTCTTCCAGCGAATCGCCCATCATCACGCCGCCCTCGTCGGTCTGGCGGATGGTGACGACTGGATAGTTCAGGAACGGCGTGGCCTTTTCGGTGATGACGATCTGGCCACGCTGCGGACGCACGGGCACGTCGAGGCCGATCATCTCGCCCAGCTTGCGGTTGCCGTTGCCGGCCGTCAGCACGATGCGCGGCGCTTCGACGATCCGCGTGCCGCTCTTCATCGCGAACACGCCGCCGCGATGCTCGATGCGATCGACGCCGTGCTCGGGCAGATAGGCCACGCCGCGCTGCTTCAGCGCCGTGTGCAGCGCGCGCAGCAGGCGCGGCGAGTTGGCGTGGCCGTCGAGCGGGCAGTAGGCACCGCCCACCACCTCGGGCCCGATCTGCGGCAGCATCTTCTGCAGCCGCGTGCGGTCCATGATCTCATAGGGCAGATCGGACTGGTTGTGCAGGCGCTTGAGCATGGTGTCGCGCCGCTCGAGCTCGTCCTCCGACAGCGCCAGCGAGAAGCCGCCGGGCCGCTGGTGCGCGACGTCGATGCCGGTTTCCTCGCGCAGCTCCTGTGCGAAGCCGGCCCAGGCATCCGACGAGGCGCGGGTCCAGCGCGCGTAGTCGGGCATGCCCAGTCCCTTGCTCTGTACCCAGACCAGGGCGAAATTGCCGCGCGAGGCGCGGAAGGCGACATCGCCCTCGTCGAGCAGCGCGACGCGCTTGCCGGCGCCGGCCAGGCCCCAGGCGATCGCCGAGCCGACCAGCCCGCCGCCGATCACCGCGACGTCGTGCTCAGTCATGTTGGAAGTTTCGCGCCGGCTCGTGCATGATTCGCCGACCATGACGCGCTGGCCGCGGAAGTCAACGACGGCCGCCGATCATGGATGAGGAGGATGGATTGGAGTTTGTCCTGACGCGTCGCCGTGCGCTGGGTCTGGCAGGCCTGCTGGCACTCGCCGGCGCGGCGCCGTCGCCGGCGCAGACGCCCGTCGCGGCAGCGTTGCCGCCGCTCAACCTGATGGTGGTGGGCGACTCGCTGGGCGAGGGCGTGTGGGGCAGTCTCTACTGGCGCTTCTACGCGACGCGCGAGGTGCGGGTGATCAACGCCGCCAAGGCGTCCACCGGCTTCAACCGCACGCCCTACGAGGAGTCGCTGGAGCTGCCCGACGGCCAGACGGTGCAGCTCGCGATCGTCATGACCGGCGCCAACGATGCGCAGAACGTCTGGCCGCTGCAGGAGGGCGCCGCCCCCGGCGTGTTCGGCACGGCGGACTGGACGTCGCTCTATCGCAAGCGCATGGACCGCTTCTTCGACGCGGCGCAGGCGCGCGGCACCACGCTGATCTGGATCGGCATGCCGATCATGCGCGATCCGGGTTTCGAGCGCCGCATGGCGGTGGTGCGCGAAGCGCAACGCGCGGCCTGCGCCGCGCGCGGCGTGACCTATCTCGACCTCGTGCCTGCCAGCGTCGACGATTCCGGCGCCTATGCCGAGGCCAAGGCCGACGACAAGGGGCGCGTGCGCACCATCCGTGCCGATGACGGCGTGCATCTCACCGTATACGGCTGCGAACGCATCGCGGAGATCGTGCTCTTCACCCTGCTCGAGGAGAAGCCGGCCTGGATGGACACGGCACGCGAGCGACTGATCCGCGCGGCATTGGGATAATCTTACTCTCCGCGCGCGGGGAGAGGGAGATTATCGAGGAGGAGACGCATGCGTATCACCGATGGCCAGATCCACCTCTGGAGCAGCGGCACGCCGATGAACATGCATCGGCAGGTCTCGTCCTATTCCGCCGCCGAGGCGTTGCGCGACATGGACGAGGCCGGCGTCGATTCGGCGATCATCCATCCGCCGAGCTGGGATCCGAAGTGCAGCGAGGTGGCGGCCGAGGCGGTGACAGCGCATCCGCATCGTTTCGCGATCCTCGATGCCTTCGATGTCACCGCCCCTGACGGTCGCGAAATCATCCGCACGTGGCGTCAGCGGCCCGGCATGTGCGGCCTGCGCTTCGCCTTCCTGCGGCCGGGCACGACAAACTGGCTGACCGACGGCAGCATGGAATGGCTGTGGCCCGAGGCGGCGAAGCACAACGTGCCGATCGCCATGCTGGTGCCCAGCCGCGCGCGCGAGGTGGGCGAGATCGCCGCCCGTTTCCCCGGCGTGAAGCTGATCATCGATCATTGCGCGGCGCGCCGCGGCAAGGTCGATGCCGAGGCATTCGAGGATCTCGATACCTTCCTCGACGTGGCCCGCAGACATCCCAATGTCGCGATCAAGGCGACCGGCGCGCCGAGCTATTCGAGCGGCCCGTACCCGTTCCGCACCGTGCATGATCCGCTGCACCGCATGTTCGACGCCTTCGGTCCCGAGCGTATGTTCTGGGGCACCGACATCACGCGCATGCCCTGCTCGTGGCGCCAGTGCGTGAGCTTGTTCACCGAGGAATTGCCGTGGCTCAAGGGCCGCGACCTCGAGCTGGTGATGGGCGAGGCGATGCGGCGCTGGATCGGCTGGACGGGTTGAAGGAAGGGAAGGACACGATGTCGGCAGCACAATTGCGCACGCTGTTGCGCTCGAAGAAGCTCATCGTCGCGCCCGGCGCGATCGACGGCATCACCGGCCGCCTGATCGAGCAGGCCGGTTTCTCCTGCGCCTACATGACGGGCGCGGGCACCTCGGCGACCCTGGGTTATCCCGACTACGGTCTGTTGACCATGAGCGAGATGGTCGCCAATGCCGGGCGCATCGCTGCGTCGCTTTCCATCCCGCTGATCAGCGACGCCGATACCGGCTACGGCAACGAGCTCAACGTCTTTCGCACCGTGCAGGAGTTCGAGCGCGCCGGCGTCGCGGCGATCCATATCGAGGACCAGGTCTTCCCCAAGAAGTGCGGCCATCTCGACAACAAGGAGCTGATCCCGCGCGAAGACTACGTCGCCAAGATCCGCGCCGCGTCGGCGGCGCGCCGCTCGCCCGATTTCGCCATCATCGCGCGCACCGATGCACGCGCGGTGGTGGGTTTCGACGAGGCGATCGAACGGGCCAATGCGTCGCTGGCCAACGGCGCCGACATCGCCTTCGTCGAGGCGCCGCAGACCATGGAGGAGATCGCCGCTGTCCCCAAGCGGGTGAAGGGCCCGTGCCTGCTCAACGTCGTGCGCGGCGGCAAGACGCCGGACATCGACATGGCCGACGCCGAGGCGATGGGCTACGCCATCGCGATCTTCCCCGGCCTGCTGTTCGCCGCGATCATCGCCGCCTGCGACCAGCAACTGGCCGAGCTCAAGAAGACCAACCGGCACCCGAAGATCGCCGGCGGCGTGCCGCTGCGCGAGACCTTCGCGCGCTTCGGCGCGACGGATTGGGATGCGCGGCGCACGGCCTATCGCGACCAGCCCAGGGCGGCGGAGTAAGCAGCTCTTCCGGGACCGCTGGCGGTCCCCGGTTCCGATCTACATGTCCTGGAAGGTCGCGAAGTTCATGATCGCACCGATCCAGCCGGCATAGTAGTCGGTGCCCGGCGCATCCTTCTTGTTGCCGTGGATGAAGAAGTCGGCCGAGCGGGTGGTGATGGTGGGCTCCTTCGTGCCCTCCCACCACGGATCGATGTACTTGATCTCGTCGTCGCTGGCGCCGATCACCACGACGTTGTGCGAGCCTGCGGAATACCAGCGGCCGGCGACCCAGACCGGGCCCAGGGTCAGCCATTTCTTGAAATCGCCGGCGCTCCACGACGTGCCGCAGCCCCAGCCGTGCAGCTTCAAGGCCTTCGCCGCCTTGAGATAGTCCCTGGTCTTGAGGCCCGACTTGCAGGCGTCGTCCCAGTTGATGCCGGCCCCTATGATCGCCGGCTTGATCTCATCGGGATTCCATTCGCCCCATTCGTACATCATCACGAGGCAGGTGTACCAACAGGTGGTCGCCGTATCCTGCGCCCGCGGAGTCATCTTCTTCATCGGCACGAGTTGCATCGGCGCCATGACCCGCTCCCTCGGCTGAAGGCCAAGAGGTGAGCATACGCTCGATTCTAGCCGAAGGCCAGTCTTCCGGGGCCGCCGGCGCTCCTATCAAGCGGGTCGGTTGCGGCGGCGCTGTGGCAGGGCGCGGGCGGCGCCGGCCAGCATCTTCTGCGATTCGCTGACGATGGTCGTGCCGACCGACTGGCGCACCTCGCGGTCGAATTTCGACAGCGCCTCGCGGATCTGGGCGATCAGCGGCGCGGCGTCGGCGTCGGGCATGCGGAAATAGGCCTGCGCTTCGGCCATCAGCGCGGGCAGGGCCGCGGCGGCCGATTTGGCGACGGCGGCCGACGACGAGGCGGCGGATTTCGCGGCGGCGGCCGATTCGGAGACCTTGGCCATCATCTCGTGGATCGAGCGGCCGAGTTCCTCCGCCTGCGCCTTCCAGTCGGCGGTGGCGATCTGCAGGCTGGCGTGGCGCAGGCAGAGCGGATCGCCGCTGACATCGGGGTTGCGCACGGCCGGCCGGCCGCAGCGCACGCAGGAGCAGGCCATCTCGACCGCGGCGACCTCGACGATCTGCTCGACCAGCTGGGCCGACTCGGTGGCGCCCGTCCAGGTCGCGTCCAGGCGCCCGTCGCGCTTGGCGATCGACACCCAGCGGAAGCTGTCGAGCTCCGAATCGTCGAGAATCTGCGTCACTTCCGAGAACATGTTGGCGACCGGCGCGACCCAGCCCAGCGGCAGCGCCTCGAGTTGCACACGCGCAGCCTCGGTGATGCGGTCGTCACAGGCCGCCAGCAGGGTCCGCAGGCGTTTGTTGGAACGTTGCTTCACCATCGCCTTAACTCCAGGCCACGGGCGCGCCCGTGCAACGCCCGTGCCGATATCGCTGCATGTAGGGACGACCGGGCCGCAATCCCAGTCACTTCGTCAGATTACAGACGTGTTGCTGTCCTGTCACGATGTCTTGCTCTCGCGGTGATGAATGTCGCTGCGACACTTCGGTTCCCGCTACACTCAGGACATGGACGACGACACGCCCGGCCGCGTCTATGGCGATCCGCTTGCACGCTGGTTCGTCACCGAGGCGTACAAGATCACCGACACCAGCCAGCTGATCTCCGAGGCCGGCGAGCAGCTGGTGGCGGCGGGCATCCCGCTGTACCGCCTGGCCTATTTTCAGGGCACCTTGCACCCGGAATTCGCCGGCAAGGGCTATTTCTGGCGCCGCGGCCAGGGCATCGTCACCCAGAGCGCGGCGCACGGGCTGTTCCAGGCCGACGCCTTCCGCGACAACCCGCTGCCGGTGGTGATCGAGCAGCGCAAGACGGTGCGGGTGCGGCTGGAGAGCGCCCAGCCGCAGGCGCCGGTGCTGCGGCAGCTCAAGGAGGAGGGTGCCACGGACTATGTCGCCCTGCCGCTGATCTTCTCGACCGGGCATGTCGACGCGCTGAGCGTGGTGTCGGATCGGCCGGGCGGGTTCTCGAGCGCCGACCTCGACCGCATGTTCCTGCTGCAATTCGCCTTCACCCGCCTGGTCGAGGTGCATTCGCTGCGCGACACCGCGGTCAACCTGCTCGACGCCTATGTCGGCCACGCCGCCGGCGAGCGCATCCTGGCCGGCGAGGTGCGCCGCGGCGGTGGCCAGACCATCGAGGCGGTGATCTGGTACTGCGACCTGCGCGGCTTCACCCGGGTCTCCGACAGCCTGCCGCGCGACGCCGTCATCACGCTGCTCAACGACTACTTCGGCGCCATGGGGGCCGCAGTCACCGGCGCCGGCGGCGAGATCCTGAAATTCATGGGCGACGGCATGCTGGCGATGTTCCCGATCGCCGTGCCGGCGCAGCGTCCCTTCATCGCCCAGCGTGCCGTGCTGGCCGTGGTCGAGGCGCAGCGCGCGATCGAGGAGCTCAACCGGCGGCGTGAAGCGGCGGGTGAACCTGTGGTGCGCTTCGGGCTGGCGCTGCACGTCGGCGAGGTCAATTTCGGCAATATCGGCGCCAGCTCGCGGCTGGACTTCACCGTCATCGGCCCGGCGGTGAACCTCGCCGCGCGGCTGGAGAAGCTCTGCGCTACGATCGGCCGGCCGGTGGTGCTCTCGGCGGCGCTGGCCGGGCTGCTGCCCGAGGGCGATGCGGTGAAGCTGGGCGACTACACGCTGAAGGACATCGCCGATCCGCAGCCGGTCTACGGGTTGAGATGATGGGCTGTCACAAGCCGATACGCTGAGCCATTTGGAAGCCGCGATCTTGTCCGCCGGCTGCCGCCGTTGGCGGGTCTTATGGAGGCCTGACCAACTGCGTCGCACGCAGCAATCTGGAGGACGTCCATGAAGCGGCTTGGCTTCGCCAGCCTGATGACCCTGTCGCTGGGGCTCGGCGCCTGTGGCGACAACCCGATGGATCGCGGGCTGAGCGGTGCGGGCATGGGCGCCGGCGCCGGCCTGCTCGGCGGCCTGCTGGTGAATGCGCCGCTCGAGGGCGCCCTGCTCGGCGCCGCGGCGGGCGGCGCCGTCGGCGCGCTCACCCAGCCCAACCAGCTCGATTTCGGCCGCCCGATGTGGCGGTAAAGCCCTTCTCCCGCCTGCGGGGGAGAAGGGAAAAACATCAGGCAGCCATAAACCGCTTGAGCCGGCCACCGATGATCTCCTCGGCCTCGCGCATGATGCGGTCGATCAGGTCCTTCACTGTCGGCACGTCGTGGATCAGGCCGGCCACCATGCCGCACGACCAGGCGCCGGCGTCCATCGCGCCGTCCTTCATGATCTTGGGATAGACGCCCGCGACCTCGGGCAGGATGTCCTCGAACTTGATGCTCGCGCCCAGCGCCTTCTCCTTCTCGATCAGGCGATCGACGGCGGCGTTGCGCAGCACCCGCTCGGTGTTGCGCAGCGGACGCATGATCAGGCGGGTGTCGAGCTCGGTGGCGGCGACCAGCGCCTGCTTCACGTGCTCGTGGATCGGCGCTTCCTTGGTGGCCATGAAGCGCGTGCCCATGTTCATGCCCTCGGCGCCCAGCGACAGCGCGGCGACCAGCGAGCGGCCGTCGGCCATGCCCCCTGACGCGACGAAGGGGATCTTCAGCTCCTCCGCCGCGCGCGGCAGCAGGATGAAGTTCGGCACGTCGTCCTCGCCGGGATGGCCGCCGCATTCGAAGCCGTCGACGCTGACCGCGTCGCAGCCGATCGACTCGGCCTTCAGCGAGTGGCGCACCGAGGTGCATTTGTGGATCACCTTGATGCCGGCCTCCTTGAGCGCCGGCAGCCATTTCTGCGGGTTGTTGCCGGCGGTCTCGACCGCCTTCACGCCGCCCTCGATGATGGCGCGCACATAGCCGGGATAGTCCGGCGGCGTCACCGACGGCAGGAAGGTGAGGTTGACGCCGAAGGGCTTGCTGGTCATCTCGCGGCAGCGGCGGATCTCGTTGGCCAGCAGCTCGGGCGTGCGTTGCGTCAGCCCGGTGATGATGCCCAGCCCGCCGGCGTTCGACACCGCCGCGGCCATCTCGGCGAAGCCGACATAGTGCATGCCGCCCTGGATGATCGGATGCTCGATGCCGAACATCTCGGTGATCTTGGTCTTCATCGACGGGCCTCCCCCGAGCCGTGGTTCCTCAAGGAACGGTATACCTCTGCGCGATCGGTGGCACGCGGCTGGTGCCGTCGTAGCAGACGATGATCGCGGCGCGGTTCATGTTGCCCTTGCCGTCCGAGCTGTACTCGGTGGCAAGGCCGCGATAGCGCAGGGTCGAGAGCTTGGCCCGCACCGCCTCGCCGCTGACCTTGTCGGCGCCGTCGGCCTTGGCGATCGCGGCGACGGCAGCGGCGAGCATCGACACGGCATCGTACTGCGCCACCGCGAAGGCATCGGGGTTGGCCTTGTATACCGCGCGGTACTCTTCGACGAAGGCCTTCATGCGCGCATCGTCCATCGACGCGGTCGGCATCGACGCGGTTTCCGAGCAGACGCCCTTGAGCTCGGCCGGCTGGAACAGCTCGGCGGTGGCCGGCTGCGCCATGGCCGAGCCGGCGACGATCGGCAGGTCGGGCGCGACGGCGCGCGCCGCGCGAATCGCCAGCGCGGTGGATTGCGAATGCAGGTGCAGCACCAGCGCGTCGGCGCCGGCCGACTTGGCCTTGGCGATGATCGGCGTGAAGTCGTTGATCGAAGTGGCGACGCCTTCCTCCAGCACCACGGTGACGCCCGCCTCGGCGAAAGCCTTGGCCAGTACCTCGCGGCCGGACTGACCGTAGGCGGTGGTCTGGAAGATCACCGCCGGCTTCTTCGCCTTGACGACCTCAGCGACGTAGCGGGCGTGCGCGATCTTCACCACGCCGTCGGCCGGGAAGAAGCGGAAGAACCAGGGATTGCCGAGCTCGCTCAGCCGCGCCGTCCCTGAAACCGCGAGCAGCGGCAGCTTGGCGGTCGCGGCCTCCGGCAGGAGCGCCAGCATCTGCGTGCCGAGGATCGGGCCGAGCACCGCGACCGGTGCGCGGGCACCATCGCGTGCGCCGTCGCGCAGGGCGCGCTGCCAGGCGGTGACTGCGGCTTCAGGGGCGGTGCCGGTATCGAGCACCTCGGGCACGAAGCGCACCGGCGTGGGGTTGGCCAACGATGCGACGTCGCGAATGGCGAGCAGGGCGCCCTCGCGCTGACTCTTGCCCTCGAGCGCGGCGAAGCCGGTGAGCGGCAGCAGGATCGGCAGCCGGAAGGGCGGCACCAGCTGCGCGCGGGCAATCGCCGGCGCCGCGAGCGTCGCGGCTGAGGCGAGCAGGAGACGCCGCGACAGCACGGCTACACCGCCGCGCCGCCAGCCCAGGGCGACATCACCTCGTTCATGCCGGTGACTGTGCCGGTCATCGGATCGCGGCGGATGCAGCTGGGATTGGCGAAGTTCAGCGGGTAGATCGGGTTGGGCACCTCGACCAGCGGCAGCTTCTTGGAGATCGCGCGCTTGATCTCCTCGTCGAGATCCCAGTTGGCGCGCACCGGGCCGACGCCCGAGACATCGATGCGCGGCTGGTGGAAGGCGGCCTCGACATCCATGCCGCGATCGGCCTGCATCATGATCAGCTGGGTGATCGCCGGCACGATGCGCCGGCCGCCAGAGGCGCCGATGGCG
>CAYNOF010000205.1:0-2552 GCA_964398335.1 uncultured Rhizobiaceae bacterium | reverse complement strand
TGCGCATGGCGCGCGACGCGGGCATGAACATGATCCGCGTCGGCGGCACCATGCTCTACGAGAGCGACGCCTTCTTCGCACTGTGCGACGAGCTGGGCCTGATGGTCTGGCAGGATTTCATGTTCGCCAACTTCGACTACCCGGCGAGCGATCCCGCTTTCCTCGACGCCGTCGAGCGCGAGGCCGCACAGCTGCTCGATCGCACCCAGGCCAACCCGTCGCTGACGGTGCTGTGCGGCGGCAGCGAGGTCGAGCAGCAGGCGGCGATGCTCGGCCTGGCCAAAGGCTCGTGGGACAACCTGATCTTCACCGACGTGCTGCCGCGCGCCGTCGCCCGGCGCCGACCCGATGTGCCCTTCGTGCGCAACGCGCCGACCGGCGGTGCCCTGCCCTTCGTCTCCAGCGAAGGCGTGGCGCATTACTACGGCGTCGGCGCCTATCTGCGCCCGCTCGACGACGCCCGCCGCGCCGAGGTGCGCTTCGCCGCCGAATGCCTTGCCTTCGCCAACGTGCCGGAGCGCGCCAACGTGCAGGCGCTGATGGGCGATGCGATCGCCGCAATCGGCCATCATCCGCGCTGGAAGGCCTCGGTGCCGCGCGACCCCGGCACCGGCTGGGATTTCGAGGACGTGCGCGATCACTACCTGCGCACGCTCTACCAGGTCGAGCCGGCGAGGCTGCGCCATGAGGATCCCGACCGCTACCTGCGCCTGTCGCAGGCGGTGAGCGGCGACGTGATGGAAGCGGTCTACGCCGAATGGCGGCGCGGTCGTTCGACGGCGGCCGGCGGCATCGTCTGGATGCTGCAGGATCTGCGGCCCGGCGCCGGCTGGGGCGTGATCGACTCCGACGGTGCGCCCAAGCCTTGCTGGCATGCGCTCAAGCGCGCGTTCCGGCCGGTGCAGGTCAATCTCACCGACGAAGGCGTCAACGGCCTCGCCATCCATGTGCTCAACGAGACGGCGGCCGGCATCGACGCGACGCTGTCGTTGGTCTGTCTGCGCGATGGCACGACGCCGGTCGCGCGCGCCAGCCGCGAGCTGACGTTGGCGCCGCGGTCGAGTCTCGAATTGTCGAGCGCCGAGCTGCTGCAGGGCTTCTTCGACGTGACCTACGCCTATCGCTTCGGCGCGCCGCAGCATGATGCGACGATCGCCACCCTGAGCGATCGCGCGACGGGTGCGGCGATCGCACAGGCCTTCCATTTCCCAATCGGAGGCATGCCCTGCCGGGCCGATCTGGGCCTGCAGGCGCATGTCGTACGCGAGGAGACCGACTGGGTGCTGCGACTCAGCACGCGTCGGTTGGCGCGCGGCGTGCATATCGAGGATGGCGCGTTTCGCGCCTGTCACGAGTGGTTCCATCTCGCTCCCGGGGAAGAGCGGGTGGTGCGGCTGAGGCCGCGCGGGGAGTCGGGCGCGGTACCCGACGGGGAGATCCACGCGCTCAACGGGCTTGCGCCGCTGCGGTTCAGGGGGACGCCATGACGCCCGTCGTGTTCGAGGGCTGCGCCGGCTGGCTGCATCCGGCCGCCGGCAATCGCGGCGTGATCGTCTGCGCCGCGCAGGGCTACGAGGAGCTGTGCACGCATCGCCCGATGCGCGGCCTGGCCGAGCGCTTCGCCGAGGCCGGCCTGCCGACGCTGCGCTTCGACTATCCCGGCACCGGCGACTCGATCGGCAACGAGCGCGACCCCGCGCGCGTGCGCGCCTGGCTCGATTCGATCCACGCCGCCGCGCGCTACCTGCGCCAGGAAGTCGGCGTCGAGGAGATCGCCATCGTCGGCCTGCGCGTCGGCGCCCTGCTGGGGGCCGTCGCCGCCGAGGAGCTGGGCGATGTCGTGGCGCTGGCGCTGATGGCGCCACCGGCCTCGGGCCGCGTCTATGTGCGCGAGCTGCAGGCCTTCTCGACCATGTTCACGCCGGCGCCCGAAGGCTCGCCGCCACCGGCCGATCCCGACGATCTGCAGGCCACCGGCTTCCTGCTGTCATCCTCGACGGTCACCGACCTGAAGGCGCTGGGCCTCCTGAAGCTGGCGCGCAGACCGGCGAAGCGCGTGATGCTGCTGCATCGCCCCGACGCGCCGCCGGAGAAGAAGCTGGCCGCGCGCCTGCGCGAACTCGACACCGCGGTCGACGAGATGACCTTCGACGGCTTCAGCGAGCTGATGGACGAGGTCTGCTACGGCCAGCGCCTGCCGCACGCCGTCTTCAAGCGCCTCACACAATGGCTGACCGATGGCGCGAAGACGTCCGACCGTGCTGCCGTGACACCGCAGGCGGCCGTGACCCTGGCGCTCGACGGCTGCACCGAGGAAGCGGTGAGCTTCGGCGATGCCAATCGGCTGTTCGGCGTGCTGTGCAGGCCCGCCACGCCGCGCGCCGGGGGCTCCGCGCCGACGGTGCTGTTCCTCAACACCGGCCACCACCACCACATCGGCTTCGGCCGCATGGCGGTGAACAGGGCGCGCCGTCTGGCGGCCGAGGGCATCGCCTCGCTGCGCTTCGACGCCGCCGGGCTGGGCGACAGCGACGCCATGCCGGGCCGGCCCG
>CAYNOF010000204.1:0-2332 GCA_964398335.1 uncultured Rhizobiaceae bacterium | reverse complement strand
GCGCCGCAATTTCCAGGGCTACACCGATGTCCCGGCCGCGCCGCAGATCGGCCTGGGCGCCAGTGCCATCAGCCAGCTGCCCGAGGGCTTCAGCCAGAATGCCGTCGGCGTGCACGAGTACGCCGAGCATCTGCGCGCGGGCCGCTACGCCACGGCGCGCGGCCGCGCGCTGAGCGACGACGACCGGCTGGCCGGCGACGTGATCGAGCGGCTGATGTGCGACTTCGCCGTCGACCTCGAAGCTGTCGCGCAACGGCACGGCACGCAAGTCGCGCTCTTCAACGACGATCTCGAGCGGCTGGAGCCCTACGTGCAGCAGGGCGTCGTCGTCATCGACGGCTACCGGGTGACAATTCCCGCCGAGGGACGCATCGCCACGCGGCTGGTGTGCGCCGCCTTCGACCACTATCTGCCGACATCGGGCGCGCGTCACTCCAGCGCGGTGTGATCATGCATCGAGCCTTGGACATCATCCGCGACGAGCATCGTTCGCTCTCCGCTGTCCTGCATGCCTTGCACCACGTGACGGCCGACTATGCCGAGAAGGGTGCGCGGCCCGACTTCAAGCTGCTGTGGGCGATGATCGACTACATCGAGCGCTTTCCCGAACGGCTGCATCATTCGAAGGAAGACAAGCACCTCTTCCGGCTCCTGCGCGCGCGATCTCCCGAGGCAAGGGCGACGCTCGATGCGCTGAGCGCGGAACATGCCGAAGGCGCCAGGCGGATCGATGGCCTGCACGCAGCGCTTGCCCACCTCGAGGCCGGCCGCATCGCCATCCGGGACTTCGCCGACCTGGCGCAGGACTACGCGGCGTTCCACTGGCGCCACATGCGCCGCGAGGAGGATGTCGTTCTGCCGTTGGCCGAGCGCGCGCTGGCCGGCACCGACTGGATCGAGATCAACGCGGCCTTCGAGGCGAACGACGACCCGCTGAGCGGTGTCGACACGAAGACGTCGTTCGACAGCCTGTACTCGCGCATCGTCGCGATAACGCCGGCCCCCTATGGCCTCGGCGAACCGGTAGACGCGTCGCGATCCTAGCCGGCGGCCACGTCGCCGACGACGCGCACACGCACGCGCAGCGCGTTGCCCGGCAGGTAGGCCAGCGGCATATCCTCCGTCTCGATGGTCGAGAGAGTCGCACGGTCGGCGCCGGCGGAGACGGCGCGATCGGCCGCCAGCTCGTTGGCGCGCGCGATGGCGTCGACCCGGGCCATGTCGCGGAAGATCTGGTCGCACTCGCCCGAGACCTGCGCGATCGCCGCGCCGACGGCGTTGGCGCAATCGCCGTGCTTCACGCGCACGACCTCGGACACGCCGTCCAGCTTGTCCGGCACGAGGAAGGCGCCGCCGCCGACGGCGATCAGCGGCACGTCGCCGGCCTCTGTCTTCATGCGGTCGACCGTCTCCTCGACCATGCGCCTGGACTCGCCGAATACGCGCGCGCAGGTCGCGGCTTCGAGATACGCGACCCTGGACTTGTCGCCCAGCGACAGGCGGCCGGCGGCGATGGCGACGTCGGTCGTGGTGAGCTGCTTGCCGCCGAAGGCGATGCCCTCGCGCAGCAGCCTGTAGCCGACCGAGAGCGGGCCGACCTTCACCACCGAGTTGGCCTCGCGCGGAAAACCGTGCCTGAGCTGGCCGACGTCGGTCGTGGTGCCGCCGACATCGATCACCATCGCGTCCAGCAGGCCCGAGAGATAGGCGCCGCCGCGCATCGAGTTGGTGGCGCCCGAGGCGAAGCTGTAGACCGGCAGGCGCCGCGCCTGCGCCGCCTCGACCACGGTGCCGTCGTTCTGGGTGATGTAGAGCGGTGCGGCAATGCCGCTGTCGCGGATCGACTTCTCGAACGCCGCGATGGTGTCGCGCGCCAGATCGGCGAGGCCGGCATTGAGCAGGCCGGCGTTCTCGCGCTCCAAGAGGCCGATGCGGCCGAGATCGGACGAGCAGGTGATCGAGGCGCCGGGCACCTCGCCGGCGACGATCTCGGCCGCGCGCTTCTCGTGCGAGGGATCGAGCGGCGAGAAGATCGCCGAGATCGCCACGGACTTCAGGCCCCGGGCCTTCATCTCGCGCGCCGCCGCCGTGATCGCCGCCTCGTCGAGCGGCATGAAGGGACGGCCGTCGAATTCGTGGCCGCCTTCGACCATCCACACGCCGCCGCGCACGATCTCGGCGAGGTCCTCGGGCCAGTCGCAGAACGGCGGCAGCGAGGCCGAGGCCGGCATGCCGAGCCTGAGCGCACCGACCTTGGTCAGGTGGCGGCGCTGCACCACGGCATTGATGAAATGCGTGGTGCCGATCATCACGCCGTCGATGCGCTTGCCCT
>CAYNOF010000203.1:0-17367 GCA_964398335.1 uncultured Rhizobiaceae bacterium | reverse complement strand
AGATCGCCACCTTCAGCTTCAGCCGCTTGCCCGGTCCGTATCCTGCCGCGGCCATCAGCGCCTTGGCCTCGGCCGGATCGTAGCGGATCTTGAACGAGGGCGTGCCGAACCAGGGGTGATCGGGCGGCACGCAGCCCACCGCCGGCACCGCCAGCCCGTTGAGCACCTTGACCACGGCGTCGCGGTCGATCGCCAGGTTGAGCGCCTTGCGGATGCGGATGTCCGATGTCGGCGCGCCCGGCAGCATGCTCAGCGTGTAGGGCCACATGTGCGGGATCGCGTTGGTCTCGATGCGGCAGCCGGCGGCGCGCAGCTTGTCGAGCGAGTCCGGTGCCGGCGACTCGATCCAGTCGACGCGGCCCGACAGCAGCGCCGCCGTGCGCGTCGAGACGTCGGGGATGGGCAGCACGACCATGCGCTCGGTCTTCGGCACGCGGTCCTTGTTCCAGTATTCGGTATTGCGCTCCAGCTCGGCGCGCTCGCGCGGCGTCCAGGCGCGCATCTTCCACGGGCCAGTGCCCGACGGCGACTTGCGATAGGCCTGCCAGTCGCGACCGACCTTCTCGAAGTTCGCCGGGCTGGCGAGCGTGAAGCGGTTGAGCAGGGTCGGCATGATGGTGTCGATGCTGCGCGTCTTCATCTCGACCTTGTACGTGTCGAGCTTGCGGTAGCTCTCGATCGGCCACAGCGAGGCGAGCAGCACGTTGCGGCCGATGCGATCGAAGGCCGGCGACTTCTCGTTCAGCACGCGGTCGAGATTGAAGATCACTGCATCGGCATCGAAGGTCGAGCCGTCGTGGAACTTCACGCCCTCGCGCAGCTCGAAGATCCAGCGCGTGGCGTCGGCCGGGTCCTGGTACCACTTGGTGGCCAGGCCCGGCACCAGCTTCGCCGGCTCGGTGGCCGACGACAGATCCCACATGATCAGCGGATCGTAGAGCGTGTAGCCCATGAAGCGGATGCCCTCGGTGCCCTGATCGGGCGCGCCGTCGGTCGCCGGAATGTCGCCCACCGTCATGGCGATGCGCAGCGTCTGCTGCTGTTGCGCGCGTGCGTCGCGCATGAAGGGCAGGGCGGTGGACGCGAGCAGCGCAGCACGGCGGGTCAGCATCTCGGAACCTCCAGTAATGCAGCCCTGCAAAGCACGAAGCGCGCCAGCCGGCGCCTTTGACGCGGCATGCAATTTGCTGCCTGATCCGGCGATGCCCGAACCCCACTCGATGACGGCCACGGCGTTGGCCGCCGCGATCGACTCCGGTGCGCTCACGGCCGAGGCGATCATCCGCTCCCATCTCGATCGTATCGATCAGCGCGACGCCGATGTGCTGGCGTGGTCGCACATCGCGCGCGATGCGGCGTTGCAGACCGCACGCACACTCGATCGCGGGCCACGCAAGGGCCTGCTGCACGGGATTCCCTTCGGCGTGAAGGACATCATCGACAGCTTCGACCAGCCGACGACCTACGGCTCGCCGATCTACGCCAACCACTATCCGGCCGCCGATGCGGCGAGCGTGGCGCTGCCGCGTGCGGCAGGTGCCATCCTGCTGGGCAAGACGGTGACGGCGGAGTTCGCCAATCGTCACCCCGGCGTGACGCGCAATCCGCACAACCCCGCGCACACGCCCGGCGGTTCCTCGTCGGGCTCGGCTGCCGCGGTCGCCGACCTCCAGGTGACGCTGTCGACCGGCACGCAGACCGGCGGCTCGACGATCCGGCCTGCCGCGTTCTGCGGCATCGTCGGCTACAAGCCGAGCTACGGTCATGTCGCGCCAGCCGGCATGAAGCCGAACACCGAATGGCTCGACACCGTCGGCGCCTATGCGCGCAGCGTCGAGGACATCGCGCTGTTTCGTGCCGCGCTGATGGCGATTCCCTACACGCCGACGGCCGAGCTGCCGCGCCCGCCGCGCATCGCGGTGTGCTTCACGCACCATCGCGAGGAGCTGTCGAAGGAGGGGACGCAGGCGGTGAACGACGCGGCTTCTCTGCTCGCTGCCGCCGGCGCGACGGTGCGCGAGATCGAGTTGCCGCCGCTGGTGCGCGACATGACGGCAGGTCAGCAGACGCTGTCGAATTTCGACGGCCCGCGCGCCCATGCCGACGAAGCGCGACGCCATTTCGACCTGCTGAGCGACAGCCTCAAGAAGGACAAGCTCGCAGCAGGCGCGACGGTCGACTACGCCGCCTGGGTGGCCGCGCGCAAGCTCGGCGAGCGCGGCCGCGCCGCCGTCGATGCGCTGTTCGACGACATCGACGTCATCCTCACCGCACCGGCGGCGGGCGAGGCGCCGGTCGGGCTGCAATCGACCGGGCGTGCCACGTTCAACCTGCTATGGACCTATCTCTGGATGCCCTGTGTTGCGTTGCCTCTTACGACCGGGCCGACTGGCCTTCCGGTCGGCATCCAGCTCGTCGGCCGCCAGCACGAGGATGCCCGTCTGCTCGACATCGCCGCCTGGGCGCGGAGGGCGCTGTCGTGAGTGTGATGCTGAGTGCGAGCGAGGCGGTTGCTGCCATCGAGAGCGGCACGCTGACGTCCGAGAAGCTGGTGCGGGCGTGCCTGGAGCGTATCGCCGCGCGCGAGCCCGTGGTGCAGGCCTGGGCGCATCTCAATCCCGAGCTGGCGATCGCGCAGGCCAGGGCAGCCGATGCCGCATCGGGCGGCATCCTGCGCGGCATCCCGGTCGGCGTGAAGGACATCATCGACACCTACGACATGCCGACGGCCCATAACTCGCCGATCTTCGCCGGCAAGGTGCCGTTCGCCGACGCGGCCTGCGTGGCGCTGACCCGTACTGCCAACGGCGTGGTCCTCGGCAAGACGGTAACGACGGAATTCGCCAATCGCCATCCGGGGCCGACCACCAATCCGCACAACCCGGCCCATACGCCGGGCGGCTCATCCTCCGGCTCCGCAGCGGCGGTGGCGGATGGGCACGTGCCGCTGGCCTTCGGCACGCAGACCGGCGGCTCGGTGATCCGTCCGGCAGCCTATTGCGGCGTGATCGGCTACAAGCCGACCTTCAATGATTTCTCGCGTACCGGCATCAAGATGCAGTGCCACTCGCTCGACACGCTGGGCCTGATGGCGCGCACGCTCGACGATATCGCGCTGTTCCGCGCCGTGGTGCTGAAGCTGCCGCCGGTGCCGATCGACCGTTCCACCGGCGCGCCGCGCATCGGCTTCCTGCGCACGCCGATCTGGGAGGAGACGTCCGCCGATACCAAGGCGTTGCTGGAGGCGACGGCGCGCACGCTCAGTGCCAGGGGCGCCGCCGTCACCGATGTCGCCTACGATGCGCCCTTCGCCGACATCCTCGACGATCACGGCGCCATCAGCGGCTTCGAGGCGGTGCGCAACTATGCCGACGAGCGGCTGCGCAATCCCGACAAGGTGAGCCGCGAGCTGATGGACGGCCAGCTCAAGCGCGGCCTCGAGGTGACGCTGGATCGCTACGTCGCCGCGCAACGCAAGGCGGTGGCGTTCCGCGCCCATGTCGACTCGTTGTTCGACCGCTTCGACGCGCTGCTCTGCCCGAGCGCGCCGGGCGAGGCGCCCGAAGGTGTCGAGTACACCGGCGATCCGCGCTTCAATTCATTCTGGACGCTGGCGCATACGCCGTGCGTGACCTTGCCGGCGGGCACCGGAGGCAAGGGCCTGCCGCTGGGCGTGCAGCTCGTCGGCCTGCGCCACGAGGATGACCGGCTGTTGAGCACCTGCGCCTGGGTGGCGGCGCGTCTCGGCTAATCGGCGGCGCGCATGTCGCGACGCTGCGAGCGCGACAGGATGTAGGCGGGCAGCAGGGCGATCAGCGTCACGCCGCCCACGACCATGAAGGTGTCCTGGAAGGCCAGGGTCTGGCTCTGCGCGTGCACGACGGTGCCGAGATAGTCGAGCGCGTTGTCGTGGCGCACGCGGTCGGTCAGGCCCACGGTCATCAGCAGCTTCTCGACCTGGTGCACCAGCGTGTCGGTGGCGTGGTTGGCGTAGTCCTGCGTCGCGGTCAGCGCCTCGGCGTGGAATCGCGCGCGGGTCTCGAGCACGGCGACGAAGGAGACGGTGCCCAGCGCGCCGCCGAGCTGGCGCATGAAGTTGGTGGCGCCGGCACCCTGGCGCACCTTGTCGGGCGGCAGCACCTTCAGCGACGAGGCGTTGAGGCTGGGGTTGATGAAGCCCAGCCCCAGCCGCGAGATCATGGTCACCACGACCAGGGTCCAGAACACCGTGTTGACGTCGGCCTGGCTCATGAAATGGAAGCCGATCGAGAACAGGATCAGGCCGCCCATGATCATCAGCGCCGGCGGCAGGATGTCGGCCATGCGGCCGGCGACCGGGAAGATCACCGCCAGCATAAGGCCGGCCGGCATCATCATCAGGCCCGACAGCAGCGGCGTGAAGCCCTGCGTCGTCTGCACGAAGACCGGCACCAGATAGGTCGAGCCCATCATGCAGGCGCCGAAGATGAAGGCGACGATGCCGGCGGCGGCGAACTGGCTGTTGGCGAACATGCGCACGTCGAGCAGCGGCCGGTCGGTGTAGAGCTCCCACAGCACGAAGAGGATCGCCGCGGCCGCGCCGCCGACGAGCCGCGCGACGATGGTGTCGGAGTTCCAGCCCTCGCTCTGGCCGTTGGCGAAGCCGGTCATGATGCAGAACAGCGCCGCGCCGATCAGCCCGAAGCCGAGCCAGTCGAAGCGCGGCAGCGTCTTGGGCAGCGGCTGCGTCGGCATGAACAGCGAGCCCAGGATCGCCGCCAACAGGCAGAAGGGCAGGGCGACGTAGAAGACGTAGCGCCAGGAGAAGTACTCGATCATCAGCCCGCCGAGCGTCGGGCCGATCGCCGGCGCGAAGACCACGCCCAGGCCGAAGGTGCCCATCGCCATGCCGCGCCGCTCGGGCGGGAAGACGCTGAAGATGATCGCCATCACCATCGGCTGGCCGATGCCGGACGAGAAGCCCTGCAGCACGCGGGCGAAGATCAGCACGTCCTCGTTGGGCGCGCTGCCGCCCAGGAGCGCGCCGCAGGAGAACAGTGACAGCACGCCGATGAAGGTGCGCCGTTCGCCCAGCACGCCGACGATCCACGAGCTCAGCAGCATGCCGAAGGTCATGGTCGCGGAGAACGCCGAGGACATCCACTGCGCCACGTCCTGGCCGATGCCGAAGGCGCCCATGACATCCGGCACGGCGACGTTCACCGTGGTCATGCTGAGCACCATGGCGACGACGCCGACCATGCCGGAGATGGTCACCAGCCAGCGATAAGACGGGCCGTAGCGTTCGGCCAGGGCCTCGGTGCTATCGAACATCGATGGCGACTTCGACCATCATGCCGGGCGCCAGCATCTTGGGCTTCTCGACCAGGTCGATCTTCACCGGCACGCGCTGGGTGATCTTGGTGAAGTTGCCGGAAGGATTGGGCGTCGGCAGCAGGGCGAAGCGCGCCGTGGTCGAGCTGCCGATACGGCCGACGCGGCCGATGAAGCGCTCGTTGGGATAGGCGTCGACGGTGATGGTCACCGTCTGGCCGAGCTTGAGGTAGCGGACCTGGGTTTCCTTGATGTTGGCCTCGACCCACACGTCGTTGGGATCGTGCAGCATCAGGATGCGCTGGCCCGGCTGCGCATACTCGCCCTGCAGCATGAAGGTGCGGTCGATGACGGCGTTGATCGGGGCGCGGATGGTGCGGTCATCGACATCGACCAGCTGCTGGCGCAGTTGCGACTGCAGGCTGGCCTCGGCGTGGTCCAGTCCGGCGAGCTGGCCGTCGATCACCGCCAGCCGGTCGCGCTCGGCCAGGGCCTCGGCCAGCGCGCCCTCGGCCTGCGTGCGCTCGGCGTCCATGCGGCGGCGCGTGTTCTCCAGCTTGGTGACCGCGGCCTGCGCCGTCTCGAGCTGCTTGTCGGTGATCACGCGGCGTTCGTAGAGCGCCTTGCTGCGGTCGAGCTCCTGCTTGGCCAGCAGGATGTCGGAGTCCAGTGCGTCGCGCGCCGCCTGGCTCACCGCCACGCCCGAGATGCGGGTGCGCGCCTTGGCGTCGGCCTGGTTGGCGATCATCGTGCGCTCGGCCAGCAGCCGGGTGCGGTCGGCCTGGAGCGCGCCGATCTGCGCCTTCAGCGACTCCGCCCGCAGTTTCGCGGCGCGGTCGTCGATGCGGACCACGACCTGGTTGGCGTCCACCCGCATGCCCTCGCGCACCGGCAGCTCCATCAGCCAGCCTTCGGCGCGGCTCGACATGGTCACGATATCGGCCGTCACGCGCGCGTCAGTCTCGTAGACATGCGTCGAGCGCAGGTAGACCTCGTAGCCGCCGAAGATCAGGACGACGGCGAGGATGGCGCCGATGACCAGCAGCCGAACGCGCTGGCGGCTCATCCGGCCGCGCACCACCCGCGTCTCTGGCGTAAGTTTGACCGACCCGTCTATAGCGCGTTTCTTCCCGCTGCTTGTACGGTGATCATCCGCTCAGCCGCGGCCCTGTTCAATGGGCGTCCGGCACATGGGTGCTACGCAGTCAGGGAAGCTCCAGGCTGACGACCACGGCGGCGCTGGCGATCACGGCGATGTCGCCGACCTCCTCGTCCGGCACGTCGAGACCGCCCTTGACCACCTTCACGGTGACGATGCCGTGCGGCAGGGAGGCCTTCACGGCGGCGGCGTCGACCTTGCCGGGCTGCTGCATGCCGATCGTGACCTCGACGAACATCGAGGTCTTGGGATTGACCTTCAGGGTCCTGAGCATCGTCAGCGAAGAATGGTGGAGGGCATCCTGCACCGCGCGCAGGGCGGCCTTGGTGTAGTCGCCGCCGTGCAGGTCGTTGCCGGTGCCCATCTCGAGGATGACGCGCTTTCTCGCCATGGTCCGCGCTCCTCAGGGCAGGTCGAGCCGGACCACGGCGGCGGCGTTGGCCATGACGGTGACGTCGGTGCCGGCGGCATTGGCGATCTCCAGCCCGCCCTCGACCACGGTCACGGTGCCCGTGCCGTGCGGCAGCACCGCCAGCACCTCGGCCTTGTCGACCTGGTCCGGCTTCGGGACCCCGATGGTGACGTCGACCCGCATCGAGTCGACCGGCTGGCCCACGGCGTCGGCCACGGTCAGCGAGTTGTGCCACAGCGCATCCCTCAGCGCGCGCACGGCGGCCTTGGTGTAGTCACCGCCGCGGATATCGGTGCCCATGCCGATCTCCAGCACCACGCGCCTGTAGGCCATCGCCCGCGTCCCCGTTCCAGCCCGGAAGGTGGCGACTGTAGGCGGCTTCCCGCTTCCATGCCACGACGCGAAACCGGCTGGCAGCCATGCCTGCGCAGCAGCCGGCCGCGTGCTAGACACCAGGCCATGGATGCCGACGCCACGCCCGATCTCTCCGCCATTCCATTGATGGCCGACGGCCGGACCGCCGCCGACCACATCGCCGACATCGAGGCCCGCTCGCACGCCGAGCGCGTGCCGATGGGCAATGGCGGACGCATGATGTGGCACGTCTGGGGCGCCGAGCCCGGCAAGCCGGTCCTGGTGCTGCTGCACGGCGGCGGCGGCTCGTGGCTGCACTGGGTCCGCAACGTGCTGCCGCTGTCGCAGCGCTATGCGCTCTATGTCGCCGACCTGCCGGGCCTGGGCGAGAGCGACTCGCCCGACGATCTCAAGGACGTCTGGTCGGTGACCAACGCGGCGAAGCATGCGATGGACCAGCTGCTGCCCAAGGGCGAGCGCTTCGACATCGCCGGCTTCTCCTTCGGCGGCAATATCGGCTCGCATGTCTGTACGCTCTACGGCGATCGCGTACGCAGCATGACGCTGGTCGGGCCGGGCGGCTTCCGCATGAAGCGCCAGGCGCGTCCCGCGCTCTCGCGCCTGACCCGCGACATGCCAGGCGAGAGGCTGGTGGCCGAGGCGCGACGCAACCTCGAGCTGCTGATGGTGCACGATCCCAAGTCGATCGACCCGATCGCGCTGCACATGCAGGTCGTGAACTCGCTGCGCGCCCGCACCAAGAGCCGCGGCATCTCGGCGCTGGGCCTGCTGAGCGACGTCGTGCCGAGCTTGAAGACGCGGGTCAACGCGATCTGGGGCGAGTTCGACTCGACGGCCTACCCCTATTTCGAGGAGCGCGAGGTCTTCCTGCGCACCCATCATCCGGAAATCGACTTTCGCTACATCCCCGGCGGCGGCCACTGGATCGCGTTCGAAGGCGCCGACGCCTTCAACGCCATGCTGCCGGACATGCTCGGCAAGCTGCCCGACTAGGGAACCGTTCCCGCCGGCAACGCCAGGCAATGCGCCGCGATCGCGCCGGGTGTGGTGATCCACAGCGTGTCGCGATGCGCCGCGATATGCGCCAGCGCGCGGCGCAGATGCTTCAGCCGATAGGGCTGGCCCATCAGGTAGCCGTGCAGGGCGATGCCCATGACCAGCGGCTGGCCCGTGGACTGCCTGAGCATCTCGTCGAAATTGTCGACGATCATGTCGGCGAAAGCGGTGGCGTCGAGTTGCCGCCGACCGATCATCGGGATGTCGTTGAGCTCCTCGGGGTAGGGCACCGCGAGGATCGAGCCGCCGCCGCGCACGCGAAAGCGGATCGGCTGGTCGTCCATGCACCAGTCCAGCAGGTAGCGGTAGCCGGCCTCGGCCAGCAGGTCGGGCGTGACCCGGCTTTGCGAGATCCACGGCCCGAGCCAGCCGCCGGGCGGCGCGCCTTCCGCCTCGGTGATGCGCGCCGTCGACTCGGCGATCAGCCGGCGCTCGGCCGCCTCCTCGAGGATGCCCTGGCGCTCGCTGTTGGTACGGCCGTGGCCGACGATCTCGTCGCCCCGCGCGCGATGCGCGGCCATGAGCTGCGGGGCGTAGTCGTACATCGCGCTGTTGGCCAGCGCCGCGCACGGCATGGCGAGCTCGTCGAACATCTCCAGCAGGCGCCACGCGCCGACGCGATTGCCGTAGTCGCGCCACGAAAAGTTCAGCACGTCGGGCTGCGGGCTGCCCGGCACCAGCTCCAGGCCAAGGCCTTCGCCGAAAGCGAAATGCTCCTGGTTGAGCGCGAGATAGACCGCGAGCCGCTTGCCGCCGGGCCAGCAGTAGTCGGGCCGGGCATTGATCGGCAGGTAATCGTAACGGCCATGGGTGGGGAGACTCATCGCCGCTCTCATAGCACGCGACGTGCCAGTGTCAGCCCGCCAGCCAGCCGCCATCGACCGGCAGCTCGATGCCGGTGACGAAGGCCGACTCGTCGCCGGCGAGATAGAGCGCGGCATGGGCGATGTCGCGCACGTCACCGAAGCGTCCCATGGGATGGCGCGCCAGCGATCGGGCACGCGCCGCATCGGGATCGGGCTGGCGGCCGAACGAACGGCGCAGCAGCGGCGTGTCGGTGGCGCCGGGCAGGATGGCGTTGCAGCGGATGCCTCGGTCGACGTAGTCGAGCGCCACGGCCTTGGTCAGCGCCACGACGGCGCCTTTCGAGGCGACATACGCTGCGTTGCCGCGGCCGCCGGCGCGCGCGAGCTGCGAGGCGATGGTGACGATCGCACCGCGCCCTGCCGCCGTCATCGGCCGCAGGCATTCGCGGATCCACAGGAAGGTGCCGGTGACGTTGACCGCCTGCACCGTGTTCCAGTCGGCCACCGAGGTGTCGAGCACCGGCTTGCCGAGCGAGATGCCGGCGGCGGTGACGAGGATGTCGACCGCCCCGCATTGCTCGACACAGGCCCGCGCATGCGCCTCGTCGGTGACCTCGGCGACGAAGGGCCGGGCCTGCCCACCCAGCTCGGCGGCGAGAGCGGTGACGCCAGCCGCGTCGCGATCGACCAGCGTCACATGGGCGCCTTCGGCGGCGAACAGCCGTGCCGTCGCCGCGCCGATGCCCGAGGCCGCACCGGTGATGATCGCCGTCCTGTCCTTCAGTCGCATGGCATCCTCCATCGTCGTACAGGCTAGCACCCTGTTCGCGCGGCCGGGGATCGGCTATCAGCGAGCGATGTCGTATATGCTGAGCCCCGCCGTCACCGGCATCGAGGCCGCCCCGATCGCCGCCGTGCGCGCGCTGGTGAGCGGCCGCCGCTTTGCCGCCGAGCGGCCGCTGATTGACCTGACCCAGGCCGCGCCGAGCTACCCGCCGCCGGCGGAGCTCACCGACCACCTCGCGCGACGCCTCGCCGATCCGGCGGTCCATCGCTACGGCGATATCCTCGGCGTGTCGGCGCTGCGCGAGGCTTATGCCGCACATCTCGGCGCCTTTCACCGCACGGCGATTCAGCCGTCGCAGGTGGCCATCACCGCCGGCTGCAACCAGGCCTTCTGCGCCGCGATGATGGTGCTGGCGCGGGGCGGCGACTCGGTGCTGCTGCCGCGACCGCATTACTTCAACCACGCCATGTGGCTGCGCATGCTGGGCGTACGGCCGGTGCCGCTCGATTTCCGCGACGGCAGCGGCGCGGTGCCCGATCCGGCCGACGCCGAGGCGCTGATCGACTCCACGACCCGCGCCATCGTGCTGGTCAGTCCCAACAATCCGAGCGGTGCCACCTATCCACCCGAGGTGATCGAGGCGTTCTACGCGCTGGCCAAAAGGCGGCGCATCGCGCTGGTGCTGGACGAGACCTACAAGGATTTCCTGCCCGAAGGCACGCGCCCGCATCGCCTGTTCGACGATCCGGAGTGGCCGCAGACGCTGATCCATCTCTACAGCTTCTCCAAGGTCTACGCGCTGCCCGGCCATCGCGTCGGCGCGCTGACCGCCGGTGCAGCCGCGATCGCCGAGATCGAGAAGGTGATGGACTGCATCGCCATCTGCGCCCCGCGGCCGGGCCAGGAGGCGGCGCTGTACGGCTTGCAGCACCTCGCCGGCTGGGCGCGCGAGCGCATCGCATCGGTCGTGGCGCGCGGCCGCGCCTTCGGCGATCTCGTCGCGCGGTCGAATCGCTGGCGGCTGGTGAGCCTCGGCGCCTACTTCGCCTATCTCGAGCATCCCTTTGCCGGTGTGCCGGCGATGGAGGTCGTGCGCCAGCTCGCCGAGACGCAGCATCTGCTGCTGTTGCCCGGCACGACCTTCGGCGAAGGGCAGGAGCGTTTCGTCAGGCTGGCCTATGCCAATGTCGCCGATGCCGTGATCCCCGAGGTGGTGTCCCGGCTCGACGCGGCTGCGCGCTAGGCGAAGGGGAGGGAGCGATGCCGTACATCACCACCGACGACGGCGTGAAGCTGTACTACGAGGAGGCGGGCAGCGGCACGCCGCTGATCTTCGTGCACGAATACGCCGGCGACTGGCGCGCCTGGGAACCGCAGATGCGGTTCTTCTCGCGCAAGCATCGCTGCATCACCTATTCGTTCCGCGGCTATACGCCGTCGGACATTCCCGACGACCCGGCGAAGTACGGCCAGGACCGCGTCGTCGAGGACATCCGATGCGTGCTCGACGGGCTGAAGATCGAGAAGGCGCATGTCTGCGGCCTGTCGATGGGCGGCTTCGCCACGGCGCATTTTGCCCGCGTCCACCCGCAACGCACGCTGTCGGCGGCGATCTGCGGCTGCGGCTTCGGCTCGGAGAAGCACCTGCATGCCGCCTTCGCTGCGGAATCGCGCGCCAACGGCGAGAAGATCCGCAGGATCGGCCAGGCCGCCTTCGCCGCCGACTACGGCGAGGGTCCCAGCCGCCGGCGATACCGCCAGAAGGATCCGCGCGGCCATGCCGAGTTCATGGAGCAGTTCGCCGGCCACGACGCGATCGGCGCGGCGCACACCGTGAGCGAGTTCCAGGGCAGGCGCCCCTCGCTGTGGGATTTCGAGGCGGCGTGGAAGGCCTGCATGGTGCCGTCGCTGATCGTCGCCGGCGACGAGGACGACCTGGTGCTGCAGCCCAGCCTCTACCTGAAGAAGGTGATGGGCAATGCCGGGCTGCTGGTGATGCCCAAGGCCGGCCACGCCGTGAACCTCGAGGATCCCGACGCCTTCAACCGCGCGCTGTGGGACTTCATCGCCCTGGTCGAGGCCGGACGGTGGGAGCCGCGCAAGGCGTAGCCCGGCTTATCCGAGCATAAGAAACCCCTGATCGACGTCGTCGGGTGCCTGCGGCAATATAGGTGCATATGCACTGATCCAGGAGACGATCCGATGTCCGCATGGAGGGAAGAGCTCGAGGCCAGCAAGCGCCGGCTGGCGCCGCCGGGGCCGCTGCCGCTGGCGGAGATCGCCGACTGGCCGGGCGAGCGCATCTTCGCCGCCATCGGCGCGGGCGAGCTGCCGTCGCCGGAATTCGCCGTCGCCGCGGGCATCCATCCGATCGAGGTCGGCGGCGGCCGCGCGGTGTTCCAGGGCGATCCGTCCCAGGCCTTCCGCAACATCATGGGCGCGGCGCATGGCGGCTGGATCGCGACCCTGCTCGACACGGCGCTGGCCGTGGCGGTGCACGCCACCCTGCCGCCGCGCACTGTCGCGACCACCGTCGAGATGAAGGTGAACTACGTCGCCACCGTCACCGAGAAGACCGGCCCGGTGCGCGCCATCGCCACGGTGCTGTCATCGGGCCGCACGCTTGCGACATCGGAGGCGAAGCTGGTCGACGAATCCGGCCGGCTCTATGCCCACGCGACCGAGACGGTCGCGATCGTGCCCGTGCGGCCACCGCACTGAGATCTTCCGGGACAGCCGGCGGTCCGAGCTAGGCAGCGCCGAGCTGCTCGATCGGCGCCGGCTGCATCAGCGGCGTGACGGTCCACGCATTGCTCTTGCGCTCGAAGGCCAGCGGCAGGCCGTTGGCCGTGATCTCGTGCGGCAGTTCGACGTCGAGCGCGCCGGCCAGCACGCGCAGCACGCCGCCGTGGCTGACCAGCAGCGGCATCGGGCCGTCGCTCAGCAGCTCGGCGACGCCGATCAGGGTGCGCTCGATGAAGCCGTGCATGGTCTCGCCGTTGGGCGGGCTGACCCGCCAGTCCAGGCCGATGCTGGGCGTGCCGATGAAGTCGCCGAAATAGCGCTCGCGCAGGCAGCGGCGGACCCATACTGGTCGGCCGGTGCAATCGGCGACCCGGCCGGCCGTCAGCCAGGCGCGCGCCATGTCGCTGCAATAGATCAGCTCGAAGGTGTGATCGCACAGCGCCTTGGCGGCAGTGTCGGCATCGACGAAGCCTTCGGCCGCCAGCGGGATGTCGGGATGCTGGTAGATGCGGCCGATATTGCCCGGCGTGCGGCCATGGCGCAGGAAGAGGAAGCGGTCGCGGGCGATGGCGATGCCATGGTCGCGCGCGGCGGCGCGCAGCGCCTGCTGGCCGGCATCGTTCTCGTGGGCGGCGGTCGTGCTCATGCGGATCGGTCCCTGCGGATACGGGCGGACGGGTGCCGCCACCCTAGCACAGCATCAGCCGTGCAGGCGCTTGGCGACCTCCTCGAGCATCACTTCTGTCGCACCGCCGCCGATCGCCTGCACCCGTGCGTCGCGCACCATGCGCTCGATGGCGGTCTCGCGAATGTAGCCCATGCCGCCGTGGAATTGCTGGCAGGTGTACATCACCTCGTTGACCAGCTCGCCGCACAGCGCCTTCACCATCGAGACGTCCTTGACGCACTCGCGCCCCTGGGCGTCGAGCCAGCCGGTGTGGTGCACCAGCTGCTGTGCGGCTGCCACCCGAGCCGCCAGCATCGACAGGCGCTGGCGGATCGCCTGCTTCTCCCACAGCGGCGCGCCGAAGGCCTGGCGCGTCTGGACATGCTGCAGGGTGATCGCCAGCGCCGCCTCGGCCTCGCCCATGGCCTGCGCCCCCAGCACCAGTCGCTCGTTCTGGAAGTTCTTCATCACGGCATAGAAGCCGCGATTCTCCTCGCCCAACAGGTTCTCCACCGGCACGCGCGCATCCTCGAACACCAACTCGGCGGTATCCGACGACAGCCAGCCCGTCTTCTTCAACGCGCGGCCGACCGAGAAGCCCGGCGTATCCCTGGGCACGATGAACATCGAGATGCCGGCCGAGCCGCGCGCCCGCGTATCGGTCTTGGCGGCGACGAAGTAGACGTCGGCATGCACGCCGTTGGTGATGAACATCTTCGTGCCGTTGAGCACGTAGTGTCCGCCCTCGCGCCGCGCGGTGGTGCGGATACCCTTCACGTCGGAGCCGGCGCCGGGCTCGGTCACCGCCACCGCCGTGATCGTGCGGCCGGCGACGATGTCGGGCATCAGCCGCGCGATCTGCGCCGGCGTGCCGGCATTCATCAGATGCGGCGAGGCCATGTCGGTGTGCACCAGCACGGTGATGGCAAAGCCGCCGAAGGTCGACTTGCCCAGCTCCTCCGCCAGCACCACGCTGCCCAGCGAATCCATCGCCGCGCCGCCATACTGCTCGGGATAGCGGATACCGAAGAATCCCAGCTCACCCATGCGCCGCAGCACATCGCGCGGCACGAAGCCATCCTCCTCCCATTTCTCGGCTTTTGGCTTCACCTCCTCGTCGATGAAGCGACGCAACTGGTCGCGCAGCATCTCGTGCTCTTCACGGAAGATCGGCGAAGCGGGGGCGTTGGTGGGCATGGTTGCACTGCGGTTCGGCTGGCTTGACGAGATCGGACATAACCCGCCAGCTTCGGCGCATCAACGCAAGGGGAGGGTTCTGTGGCCGGGCTGTGGTTCGAGGAGTTCAAGGAGGGAATGGTCTTCGATCATCCCTGGACGCGCACGGTCACCGAGATGGACAACGTGCTGTTCAGCTCGCTGACCATGAACGTGCAGCCGCTGCATCTCGACGAGGAGTTCGCGTCCAAGACCGAGTTCGGCCAGCGCATCGTCAACAGCCTGTTCACGCTCGGCCTGATGATCGGCATCACGGTCAACGACACGACGCTCGGCACCACGGTCGCCAATCTCGGCATGACCGACACGCGGTTTCCCAAGCCGGTGTTCCATGGCGACACGATCCGCGTGCAGACCAAGATCGTCGGCTTGCGCGAGAGCAAGTCCAGGCCCAATGCCGGCATCGTCGAGTTCGAGCACCGCGCCTTCAACCAGCGCGGCGAGGAGGTCGCCTATTGCCGGCGCCAGGCGCTGATGCGGCGCAAACCGACATGATCCGCTCCTATCTCTTCGTCCCCGGCGACGATCTGAAGAAGCTCGATCGCTCGCAGACCTCGCCGGCCGATGCGCTGATCTACGATCTCGAGGATTCGGTCGGGCCCGATCGCAAGGAGGCGGCCCGCACCATCGTGCGCGACCACATCCGCGCGCGTGGCGCCGGCGGGCATCACAAGACGGTGCGCGTCAACAGCTTCGCCACCGGGCTGACGGCGGGCGACCTCGCCGTCGTCATGCAGGCGGCGCCCGATTCGATCCTGCTGCCCAAATGCGAGGGCCAGGCCGAGCTTGACCGGCTGGGCCACATGCTCGACGTGTTGGAGGCGCGGGAGGGCATCGCCGGCGGCCGTACCAAGGTGCTGGCGCTGGTCACTGAGACGGCGCCGGCGGTGCTGGTGGCGGCCTCGACGCGTCTGTCGCATCCCAGGCTGACGGCGTTGACCTGGGGCGCGGAGGATCTCTCGGCCGATGTCGGCGCGGTGGCGAAGGCAGGTCCGGATGGCGTGCTCGACGATACGTTCAAGTACGCACGCGTCGTCTGCCTGCTGTCGGCGAGCGCTGCCGGCGTGACGCCGCTCGACACGGTCTATCCCGACTTCCGCGACCTCGCCGGCTTCGAGGCGGAATGCATCACCGGCAAGCGCATGGGCTTCCTGTCGAAGATGGCGATCCATCCGTCGCAGGTCGAGCCGATCAACCGCATCTTCAGCCCGTCACCGGCCGAGCTCGACTGGGCACGCAAGGTGGTCGAGGCCTTCGCCAAGGCGGGCAACGGCGGCGTGACGCAGATGGACGGCAAGATGCTCGACAAGCCGCATCTGAAGCTGGCGCAGCGCCTGCTCGGCACGGCATAGCCAGGACAACAAACCATAGGGGGAACCGCCATGACGACCATCAAACGCCGCGCCTTGCTCGCCGGCGCGACGGCCACGCTCGCCGCGCCGTCCGTTGTCCGTGCCCAGGCCGGCTATCCCGACAAGACCGTGCGCATGATGGTACCGTTTCCGCCGGGGCAGGCGGCCGACACCTTCGCGCGGCTGATGGCCGAGCGGTTGACGGCGCGCTGGAAGCAGCAGGTCGTGGTCGAGAACAAGGGCGGCGGCGCCGGCATCCCGGCGATGGAGCAGGTCGCCAAGGCGCCGCCCGACGGCTATTTCCTCGCCTTCGGCACCAGCGGCACGATCGGCATCAATCCGTCCTTCATGAAAGGGCTGATGACCTACGACCCGCTGGTCGATTTCGCGCCGTGCTCGAGCGTCTTCCTGGTGCCGCTGATCATGGTGGCGCATCCCACGCATCCGGCGAAGGACATCGCCGACCTGATCGCGCGCGCCAAGGCGGAGCCGGGCAAGCTGGGCTACGCCTCGGCCGGCGTCGGCTCCTCGCAGCATCTCAGCATGGAGCTGTTCAAGGCGCGCGCCGGCGCCGACATCGCGCACATCCCCTACAAGGGCAGCGGCCCGGCGATGCAGGACCTGCTGGCCGGCCACGTCACCCTGATGATGGACAGCGTGACCTCCGCGCTGCCGCATCTCAGGTCCGGGAAGATCAAGCCGTTGGGCGTGACGACGGCCAGGCGCGCGCCGCTGCTGCCCGACGTGCCGACTATCGGCGAGACGGTGAAGGGCTTCGATGCCGCGGGCTGGGGCGGCGTTTTCGCGCCGGCCAGGACGCCCAGGGCCATCGTCGAGAAGATCAGCGCCGATCTGCGCGCCGAGATCGCCGTGCCCGAGGTCGAGAAGAAGATGATCGAGCTGGGCGGTATCCCGCATCCGACGACGCCCGAGGAGCACGCCGCCTTCATCAAGGCCGAGATCGAGAAATGGTCGGAGGTCGTGCGCATCTCCGGGGCCAAGCCGGACTGACAGGAATTTGGTCAGGCACTGCCGCCCAGCGCGCTGTCCTCGTTGCCCGATTCGGCGGTGATCTCGCGCAGCGCTTCCGACAGCGTGACGATGCCGTAGGGCTTGGCGATCAGCTTGAAGCCGCTGGCGTTGGCTTCGGCCGATGCGGTGCCGTAGCCGCTCGCCATCAGGATCGGCAG
This sequence comes from uncultured Rhizobiaceae bacterium, assembly GCA_964398335.1. GTDB lineage: Bacteria > Pseudomonadota > Alphaproteobacteria > Reyranellales > Reyranellaceae > JAFAZJ01. Next base: position 269 of record CAYNOF010000203.1, on the reverse strand, counting down.
GTTGGGCCGGCGCTGGTGTACCTTGCGGGCCAGCTCCAGCCCGCTGATGCTGCCGGGCATCACGATATCGGTGAACATCGCCGCGAAGCGCTGGCCGGCGACGATCGGGCCCAGCGCGGCCGCCGCGTTGCGCACGCGCAGGCTGCGATAGCCGATCGCCGCCAGCATGCGCTCGGCTGCCGCCGCGACCTCGTCGTCGTCCTCGACCAGCAGCACGGTGCCGGTGCCGCGCATCAGCGCGGCCTTCTTCGGCGCCGGCGGCGCGGCCA
>CAYNOF010000202.1:0-1042 GCA_964398335.1 uncultured Rhizobiaceae bacterium | reverse complement strand
CATATCGACATGGGCCATACCGGCGAGCGCGCCGGCAACACGCTGGTGCGCATGCTCGACGGCGAGGTCGAGCCGAGGATGGTCTGGGGCGTGCGGCCGATGCTGACCTCCTCGCTGGTGCACACGCCCTCGCGCCAGCCGATGAAGGACATCATGGACATGGCCAACGCGGCCGAGGATTCCGGCCGGGTGCTCAACGCCTCGGTGTTCGGCGGCTTCCCGCAGGCCGACATCCCGCACCTCTCCTGCTCCGCCGTGATCGTCTGCGACAAGCGCACGGCCGAGGGCGAGATCCTGCTCAACCGCCTGCTCGACATGGCGTGGGACCGGCGCGAGGCCTTCCTCTACAAGGGCGCGCCTCTGGCCGAGCAGGTCGCCGGCGCGAAGACGCTGGAAGGCGGCCCGATCATCCTCGCCGACCACGGCGACAACACCGCCTCGGGCGGCACCCAGGACGTGATGAGCGTGGTCGAGGAGGCGCAGCGCCAGGGCCTGACGGATGTCTGCGCCGGGCCGATCTGGGATCCGGCCGCGGTGGCGACGATGATCGAGGCCGGCATCGGCGCCACGGTGACACTGGAGCTGGGCGGCAAGGTCGACATGCCGCAGCTGCATCTCAAGGGCAAGCCGCTGAAGCTCAGCGGCAGGGTGAAGTGCATCACCGACGGCGAGTTCGTCGTCACCGGGCCGATGGCCACCGGCACCAGGGTGCGCATGGGCCGCACCGCCGTGCTCGACACCGGCCCGATGCAGATCGTCGTCTCGGAGAAGCGCAGCGAGCCCTACGACCTGGGCGTCTTCAGCCATTGCGGCATCGATCCCCGGCGCAAGAGGTACGTCATCATCAAGTCGCGCCAGCACTTCCGCGCCGGCTTCGAGCCGATCGCCAGGCACATCGTGATGTGCGACGGCGACGGCTGCACCAGTTCCGACTTGTCGCTGTTCACCTATGAGAACCGGCGCAAGCCGATGTACCCGTTCGAGCCCGATCTTCAGCTTGGCCGTAACGAGGCGTGATGTACTGTGACGGATCACCTGGAGC
>CAYNOF010000201.1:0-3009 GCA_964398335.1 uncultured Rhizobiaceae bacterium | reverse complement strand
TGCGCGCCAGCACGCTGTTGAAGTCGTGCTGGTTGAGCTCGCCGCGACGGATCTTCTCGGAGCTCACCAATGCCTGCTCGGCGAGGATGCGGGTGGCGAGCTGCTCGGCCGACATTTCCAGCGAGAAGAAGCCGATCACCGCGCCGTCGACCGCCTGGGCGCGGCCCTCCTCGTCGAACTCCTCGCGATACTGCTTGGCGGCGTGGAAGGCGATGTTGGTGGCCAGCGCCGTCTTGCCCATCGACGGGCGGCCGGCGAGCACGATCAGGTCGGATTTGTGCAGGCCGCCCAGGAGCTGGTCGAGCGCGCCCAGGCCCGAGGCGACGCCGGTCAGCCCGCCCTCGCGCTTGTAGGCGGATTCGGCCATGTCCACCGCCTCGGCCAGCGCCGAGCCGAAGGGCTTGAAGCCGCCTTCGATCTGGCCGGCGGTGGCGAGATCGTAGAGTTTCTTCTCGGCCTGCTCGATCTGGCTGGTCGCCGGCTCCTCGACATCGGGTGCGAAGGCGCCGTTGACCATGGTCTCGCCGACATCGATGAGCTGGCGGCGCAGGTAGAGGTCGTGGATCTGCTTTCCGTCGTCGGCGGCATCGATGATGCTGATCGCCGCACCGGCGAGGCGGGCGAGATAGGCGGCGCCGCCGGCCTGCTGCAGCGCTTCCTCGCGCTCGAAGAAGGGCTTGAGCGTCACCGGCGTGGCGACCTGGTTGCGCTCGATCAGGCGCGCGGCGGCCTCGAAGATGCGCCCGTGCAGCGGATCGGCGAAGTGCTCGGGGCGCAGGAAGTCCGAGACGCGGTTATAGGCCAGGTTGTTGACCAGCATGGCGCCGAGCAGCGCCTGCTCGGCCTCGAAATTGTGCGGCGGCTCGCGGAAGCGCTGGTCGCCGCTGCCGGGAAGAGGGGTGACGTTCGAGGTTTCTGCCATCAGCCGACCCTAACGCCGTCGCGGCTCGCTGGCATGGAGCAAATTCGCGTGCCGGGAATCATCCCGTGCAACATGCGAATAAACCGCCGGCGGCCTTGGAACGTTCCCGTTGACTCGCAGAATTTGCAGGGACCTCGTCCTGGCGCGGGCCCGCTTCGCCAATGTCAGCCTCGCCGGCGCGGCGTCCGACGACATCGACTTCAGCGGCGCGGCGATCACGGCCAACTGCAATTTCCGCGGCATGACGATCGCCGGCGTGCCGGTCGCCGATCCCTTCGCCGCCTACGAGCGGCAGCGCGAGCGTTCGTAGCTACTCCGCAGCGACCGACAGCCGCCCGCCGCGCTCGCCGTCGAGCATGTAGTCGCGCGTCAGCGGCGCGGCGGTCTGGGTCTTGCCGAGCTGAAGCTGGAAGACCATCTGCCCCATGCGGCGGAAGCTCATCTCGGCGGCGGCGAGGTAGAACTCCCACATGCGGCAGAAGCGGTCGTCGTAGCCGGCCATCGCCTTGACGCGATCGCGGTTGGCCATGAAGCGCTGGCGCCAGTGCCGGAGCGTCTCGGCGTAGTGCAGGCGCAGGATCTCGATGTCGGTGACGTAGAGCCCGACATGCTCGATGGCGCGCAGCACCTCCGACAGCGAGGGCGTGTAGCCGCCGGGGAAGATGTACTTGCGGATCCACGGGTTCTGCGTGCCCGGCGGGCCCATGGTGCCGATCGAGTGCAGCAGCATCACGCCGTTGTCGGAGAGCAGCGACTTCACCTTGGCGAAGAACTCGCGGTAGTGCGGCGCGCCGACATGCTCGAACATGCCGACCGAGACGATGCGGTCGTAGGTGCCGGTCTCCTGGCGGTAGTCGATCAGCTTGAAGCGCGCGCGATCGGCCATCCCGGCCTCCAGCGCGCGCCGGCTCGACACGGTGTGCTGCTCGACCGAGAGCGTGACGCCGGTGACGTCGGCGCCGGAGTCGCGGGCGATCTGCAGGCCCAGCCCGCCCCAGCCCGAGCCGATGTCGAGCACCTTGTGCTGCGGCTCGATCAGCAGCTTGGCGATGATGTGCGCCTTCTTCGCCGCCTGCGCCTGCTCCAGCGTGTCCTGCGGCGTGCGGAAATAGGCGCAGGAGTACTGCCGGTCGGCGTCGAGGAAGGTGTCGTAGAGCGCGCCGTTGAGGTCGTAGTGGTGCGCGACGTTGCGTTGTGCGCGGCCGACAGGATTGTACTGCCCGAGCACGCGCACGACGCGCTCCAGCGCCATCTTCAGCGAGACGAAGGGATGCGCTTCGAGATCGGCCATGTTGAGGCCAAGCAGGTCGAGGAAGTCGTAGAGGCGGCCATCATCGATGGTCAGGCCGCCATCCATGTAGGCCTCGCCCACCTTCAGGCGCGGATTGAGCATCAGGCTCCAGTGCAGGGCGCGGTCATGCAGACGAACGGTGACCTCAGGCCCTGGCCGCCGTCCCTCGATGCGGTGGGATTTGCCCGCGGCATCGACGAGTGTCATCGAGCCGGACTGAATTAGTCGTCGCAAGCCTTCGGCCAGGATCATGACCATCCTCGCTCAGCGGCCCGACCTCTCCCCGGCACGACCCGCGATCTACCCTGTGGACAAATCTTGGAAGTGGATCAAGGTGTTGTAAAGGGGGCCGCGCCAACCTGTTTCGATGGGCGCGGCGGTGAACGGGGCACATAGCGTGCCAGTTCCATCGGCTGTCCGGTGGCCTCTGCGACCAGGGCGGCGGTGGCCTGCTCGATCTCGCTCTCCAGCCGCGCCATGAAGGCGTCCTTGTCCGGCGACGGTGGAATCGGCGGCAGGAACTGGATCGCCGCGCGACCCGGGCGCTTCCAGAACTGCCAGCGGCTCCACAGCAGGCCGACGCTCAGCGCCACCGGCGTCACCGGCAGGTCGAGGTCGCGCGACAGGTAGTAGATGCCGGTGCGATACCGCTCCTTCTGCCCGATCGGCATCAGATGGCCTTCGGGATAGATCGCGATCACCCGGCCGTTCTCGTAGGCGCGGCGACAGAAATGCGCCAGGTTGCGCCGTTCGCGCTCGCCGCCGCAGGTGTCGACGCGCACCATCTGCAGGCGAT
>CAYNOF010000200.1:0-1110 GCA_964398335.1 uncultured Rhizobiaceae bacterium | reverse complement strand
GTCGCCCAGCCGCAGCGCCGCCTGGGCGACGAAGTTCGCGGTGATGCCCGAAGTGACGAGCTGCGCCGCGTCGAACATCTCGGCGTGCGGCGAGAGCCCGGTGGTGGTGGTGCCGATCTGCGAGGAGCGCCAGGCGGCGTCGAGATAGGGCATCGCCGTCTCGACCGAGACGGTGTTCTGCCGCTCGTGCAGGATCGCGGCGCCGCGGCGGAACTCCGACAGCGCGCCGGGCACGTTGCCGCGCTTGAGCTGGATGTTGCCGCTCTCGAGGAACGTCTTGCCGGCCGGCTGCGAGGACGGCAGCGCCTGGCTCAGGCCGCGCGCCGAATCGCCGAGATCGGCGCTGGCGCTGCCGAGATTGTCCTGCCGCGCCTCGCTCAGGCCGGCCACGCGCACCGCGCGCCAGCGCACACCGCCGGGGTCGATGCCGACCTCCTCGAGCAGGGCGATCGCCTTGTTGGCATAGGTGCGGCTGGCGCTGTTGTTGCCGGCGGCGAGCGCCAGGATCGCGCGCAGGCGCAGGATCTCCGAGACGCCCTGCGCGGCGAGCTGGGTGATCGGGCTGATGCCGATATTGGTCGGCACCGCCGAGGTCGTGCTGCGCGGATCGACGAAGCGCTGGCCGCGCACGCCGAAGCCGATCGCCGGCGCGCGACGTTCCTGCTCGTGGTTCATCATCGGCGCGAGCTCGGGCGCCGCGGCGATATAGGCGGCCTCGGCGAGGTCGATCTTGCGCAGCGCCTCGTCGCGCTTGCCCTGGTTGGCGAGATGCTGGCCGGCATAGTGCACGATGCGCGCGCGCACCAGCGGGTCCTTCACGCCGCCCTGGAATTTCTCGGCCCGCTCGAACAGCGGATCGGCTTCGCGGAAGCGGCCCTGGTTGCTGATCTGCAGGGCGAAGTGGATCAGCGCGTCGGCCTGGTCGGGGTTGTCGCGGCCGAACAGCTTCTGGTGCAGCACGAGGGCTTCGCGGAAGGCCTCCTCGGCCTTGGCGTAGTTCTCCTCGATGTTGTGCCGGCCGCCGATGCGCATCAGGCCCTGATAGCGCTCGATGTCGCCCGAGCCGAAGCCGCCTTTGAACCGCGCGTCGAGCCCACCGGTGATCGAGCC
>CAYNOF010000199.1:0-13758 GCA_964398335.1 uncultured Rhizobiaceae bacterium | reverse complement strand
AACTGCTGGTGATCGCCGTCGTTGCGCTGATCGTCATCGGCCCCAAGGAATTGCCGGGGCTGCTGCGCACGGTCGGCCGCTGGGTGGCGACGGCGCGCAACCTCGCCAGCGAGTTCCGTGGCCATGTCGACGACATGGTGCGCCAGGCGGACCTCGACGAGGTCAAGAAGACCATCGATTCCAACACCGTGCTCGACCTGCCCGGCATCGACCCGATGAAGGAGATCAAGGGCCAGGTCCAGGCCGGCATCGCCGAGGCGGAGGCCGAGATGGCTGCCGCCAAGGCGGCCATCGACGCTTCGACCTCGGGCGCCGAGGCGCCGCCGCCGGTCGACACGGCCGAGCTTGTGCCGCCGCCGACACCCGAGCCGATCGCCGATCCGACGCCGGCGCTCGAGCCCTCGGCGGTGGTCGATCCGATCCCGGTCGAGCAGCCGGCGCCGCCCACGGCCGACGCGACGCCGAAGGCAGCGAACGAGCCAGGCGAGCCGAAGCCGAAGGTCGCCGTAGGCTGACGTCATCCTGTCATTCCGAACGACGCGGGTAATCCGGCGAGACCTCCCAGATTCCTCGCTTCGTTCGGAATGACAGGAGGGATATAGACTTCTCATCAGCGGCGCCCACGCCGCCATGGATAGTTCCCGGTGGCCACGCTCGACGGACCCGAAGACGACAAACCGATGCCGCTGCTCGATCACCTGATCGAGCTGCGCAAGCGGCTGATTTACGCCATCCTCTGCTTCCTCGTCGTCTTCTTCGCCTGCTTCTACTTCGCCAAGCCGATCTTCACCTTCCTGATCGAGCCCGCGACGCGCGAAGGCTACAAGGTCATCGTCCTCGACATCTTCGAGTTCTTCTTCGTCACCGTGAAGATGGCGGCCTTCCTGTCGCTGATCATCGGCTTCCCGCTGATCGCCACGCAGATCTGGGCCTTCGTCGCACCCGGTCTCTATCGCCACGAGAAGGCGGCTTTCCGCCCCTTCCTGATCGCCACGCCGTTCATGTTCTATGCCGGCTGCGTGGTCATGTACAAAGTGGTGATGCCCTACGTGATCAATTTCATGCTGGCGCTCTATACGCCGCCTGAGATCGAGAAGACGCTGCGGGCATCCGACTACCTCGAGCGCGTATTGCAGCTGGTCTTCGCCTTCGGCTTCGCCTTCGAGGTGCCGGTGCTGCTGACCCTGCTGGTGCGCGTCGGCGTCGTCAGCACGGCTTCGCTGAAGGCCAAGCGGCGCTATGCGGTCGTTGTCGCCTTCATCATCGCCGCGATATTGACGCCACCCGACGTGGTCAGCCAGATCGCGCTCGCGACGCCGCTGATGATCTTCTACGAGGTCGCGATCCTGATCGGCACCCGCATCGAGCGCAATCGCGCCAGGGCCGAGGCGGAAGCGGACAAGGCCGAGGACGAGCGATCGAGTGGGGGCCCCTCGTCCTCGACGTGACGGGCCCTGACTTGACCGGGCGCGGCGCCACCCGCACAACAGGCGCCAGACCCTTCTCGTTCTCTCTCGCCTTTCCTGGCCACCGCCATGCATGACATCCGTGTGATTCGCGACAACCCGGCCGCCTTCGACGCCGGGCTCGCCCGCCGCCATCTGCCACCCCAGAGCGCCACCGTCCTGGAGATCGACCAGCGCCGCCGCGCCGCGATCACCGAGGGCGAGCAGGCGCAGGCCCGCCGCAAGGCGCTGTCGCGCGAGATCGGCGCCGCGCGCGGCAAGGGCCAGTCGACCGACGCGCTGATGGCCGAGGTTGCCCGGCTCGACACGACCCAGAAGGCCGCCGAGGCCGCGGCGGCGGCGGCCGAGAAGGAGCTCACCGACCTGCTGTCGGGCCTGCCCAACCTGCCGTCGGACCAGACGCCCGACGGCAAGGACGAGCACGACAACGTGCCGGTGCCGCAGCGCCAGTCCGGCGCGCCGCGCAACTTCGCCTTCGAGCCCAGGGACCACGTGTCGATCGGCGTGCCGCTGGGCATGTATTTCGCCGCCGCCGCCAAGCTCTCGGGCGCACGCTTCGTCGTGCTGCGCGGTCAGCTTGCACGACTCGAACGCGCCATCGGTCAGTTCATGATCGACCTGCAGACCGGCGAGAACGGCTACACCGAGATCGCCCCGCCGCTGCTGGTGCGCGACGCGGCGGTCTACGGCACCAACAACCTGCCGAAATTCGCCGAGGACCTGTTCCGCACCGAGAACGGCTACTGGCTGATCCCGACCGCCGAGGTGCCGCTGACCAACCTCGCGGCCGAGACGATCTTCGACGAGAAGGAGCTGCCGCTGCGCGTCACGGCGCTGACGCCGTGCTTCCGTTCCGAGGCCGGATCGGCCGGCAAGGACACGCGCGGCATGATCCGCCAGCACCAGTTCATCAAGGTCGAGCTGGTGTCGATCGTCACGCCCGAGCAGTCCTGGGACGAGCACGAGCGCATGACCGATTGTGCGCAGTCGGTGCTGAAGAAGCTCGAGCTGCCGCACCAGGTCGTGACCTTGTGCGCCGGCGACATGGGCTTCGGCGCGCGCAAGACCTACGACATCGAGGTCTGGCTGCCGGGGCAGGGGCGCTATCGCGAGATCTCGAGCTGCTCCAACATGGGCGACTTCCAGGCGCGCCGCATGAACGCGCGCTACCGCCCGAAGGAGGGCAAGGGCAACCGCTTCGTGCACACGCTCAATGGTTCAGGTCTGGCGGTCGGCCGCACCCTGGTGGCGATCCTCGAGAACTTTCAGAACCAGGACGGCAGCGTCACGATCCCCGACGCGCTGCGTCCTTACATGGGAGGCGTCACGACGCTCTCGCCACGATGAGCCACAAGCCGCTCGACCCCGCCGGCACGCGCATCCTCGTCACCAACGACGACGGCATCAACGCGGCCGGCCTTGAGGCGCTGACCGAGATCGCGCGGGCGCTTTCCGACGACGTCTGGATCGTCGCCCCTGAGATGAACCAGAGCGGCATCGGCCACGCGCTGTCGTTGTCGCATCCGCTGCGCCTGCGCGAGCTCAGCGAGCGCAAGTTCGCGATCCAGGGCACGCCGACCGACTGCGTGCTGTTCGCCACCCAGCATCTGCTGAAGGACAAGCCGCCGGTGCTGGTGCTGTCGGGCGTCAATCACGGCGCCAATATCGCCGACGACGTGACCTACTCCGGCACCATCGCCGGTGCGATGGAAGGCTGCCTGCTGGGCATCCGTGCGATCGCGCTCAGCCAGGCCTATACGCGTGGCCAGCCGGTCAAGTGGGCGACCGCCGTGAAGCATGGCCCCGCCGTGGTCCGCAGCGTGCTGTCGATCGAGTGGTCTAAGGAAGCCTTCGTCAACATCAACTTCCCCAACGTCGTCGCCGACTCGGTCACCGGCGTGGAAGTGACGCGACAGGGCCATCTCGGCTTCGGCGGCTTCATCGACGAGCGCGACGACCTGCGCGGCGGCAAGTACTACTGGGTCGGCTATGCGCCGGAGGACATGGACCCGCCGGAAGGCACCGACGCCGCCGCCCTGCGCCAGAACAGGATTTCGGTAACGCCGCTGCATCTTGATCTGACCCACGAGACGATGCGCCGCCGCATGCGCGACGCTCTGGCGCAACGCTGAGAAGCCCGCCACGATAGCGGCATGACCACCGTCGCCAAGCAACGCCTGATCGCCGAATTGCGGCGCGGTGGCATCGACGACGAGCGCGTGCTGGCGGTGATGACGGCGATCCCGCGCGAGGTCTTCGTCTCGGCGACCTTCGTCGAGCGCGCCTACGACAACATGGCGCTGCCCATCGGCTTCGGCCAGACCATCAGCCAGCCGCTGGTGGTCGCCGCCATGACCCAGGCGCTCGACGTCGGCCCGCGCATGAAGGTGCTCGAGATCGGCACCGGCTCGGGCTACCAGGCGGCGATCCTCGCCAAGCTCTGCCGCCGGCTCTTCACCATCGAGCGCTACAAGGTGCTGGCCAAGGACGCCGAGAAGCGCCTGCTCGACCTGCGCATCCACAACGTCGTCTACCATGTCGGCGACGGCACCAAGGGCTGGCCGCCGCAGGCGCCGTTCGACCGCATCATCGTCACGGCGGCCGCCGGCGAGATGCCGACGGCGCTGATCGAGCAGCTTGCCGTCGGCGGCATCATGCTGGTGCCGGTGGGCGACGATCCGGTGAACCAGACCGTCGAGCGCGTCGTGCGCACCGAGGCCGGCTTCACCCGCGAGCCGATCATGCCGGTGCGCTTCGTGCCGCTGGTGGGCGGAGCGTTGCCGACCTTCGAGGGGTAGAGGGGAGCACCATGAGCTTCGGACACAACGCCGAGTTCCTGAAGGATCCGAAGGCTTATCTCGGCGGCATCACGATCCTCAACGTCACGTCGAACTTCAAGGGGTTCAAGCCCGACGAACCGCAGGCCCGCATCTACATGGACCTGGTGTCGGTCAGCACGGGCGTCGGCGGTGGCGGCAAGGCCGCGCGCGTCGATTTCGCCAACACACCGATCGGCGACGCCTCGATCGAGGCTGGATGGATTCCCTACATCTCCGAGGGGCTGGTCGGCAGCGACCATTCCAAGCTGCCGTTTCTCGAACTGCCGGCCGGCGGCAATCCGCGCTTCGTCTTCACCGGTGCGATGAACGGCTGCTCGCTGGTGATGGCGACCAAGACCGGCAAGAACTGGGGCATTCATCAGCCGAACAGCAAGGCCGCCACGCAGGCCTATCCGCTGCTCGCCACCGCCGGCTTCACCTATGTCAAATCGGTCGACTACCACCAGCTCGACCAGCTGACGCAGGGCAGCTACGGCACCAAGGTCGGTGTCGACCGGACCGAGGCATCACGCGCCGCCGGCAACGCGACCGGCTGGTTCAACACCTTCGCCTTCTTCTACTTCACCGGCGGCGTCTGGCGGATTATCGCCCAGCCGCAATTCGCCTGGTTCGAGGGCTCGACCTACAAGGCACGCACCAACGGCGCGATCCTCGAAGTGTGAGGCCGGCCTACTTCGTCTTGATATTGCAGCTCTCGCCCTTGAGCGGCGAGTAGCAGCGGGTGCCGCAGACCTTCTGGCCGACCTGGCAGACGATGTGGCCTTCGTTGCAGCTCTCGCCCTTGAGCGGCGAGTAGCACCGGCTGCCGCACACCTTCTGGCCGATCGAGCAGACCAGGGTCTGCGCCTGCGCGCCGGTGACCAGGACCACGGCGCCGATCAGCACGGCGGCGAGCGCCGTGGACGTTCTACGGATCATGGTTCTCCCCTGCGAAGCGACAGCACCCTTGGCAATATACCGTGGATCGACGACATGGACGAGGCACGAGTGCCTGAGGCACGATCCGTCCGCCACGCAGATGGGGGCATCGGTGCGGGGGAGTCCGGTCAGGCCAATCGCCTGCCGAGCATGGGGCATGCTGGCCTTGGCGATGCTTGGTGGCTGCAGTTCGCATTCGACGGCACGGCAGCCGGCGGCGGTGCCGCCATATGCCATTGCCTCGGTCAATGAGCTCGAGCGCGTCGCACGACGGCGCAGCTATGGCGCGTGGCAGCAGAGTCTGGCCGAGCACCTCGCGCAATATAAGCGGTATCCGCTATCCGCGTTCAATCAGCGACAACAGGGAACGGTCGTGCTCATCTGGGTCATGAGCCGGGATGGTCGAGTCCTCTCCGTCGAAATAGAGAAGTCCTCCGGGGTTGAGGAACTGGACCAGGAAGCCAAAGCTCTGATCTGGCGAGCCCAGCCGCTGCCGAGCGCTCCGTCCAGTGTTCAGGGAGTCCAGTTCAAGTTTACCGTCCCGGTAGAATTCAATCTGGGCCGGTAGGCAACCACCCTGCTGGTGACGTCAAACGACAGGTCTTGGAGGATCGTCCCATGAAACTCGGTCTCTACATGGCCACGCAGTGGCGCGAGGGCGCCGATCTCGGGCCGGAGCTCGCGAACCTGATCGAGCAGGTGAAGGTGGCCCGCGCCAGCGGCTTGAAGTCGCTGATGGTCGGCCAGCACTTCGTGTCGAAGCCGCTGCAGATGTTCCAGGCCATGCCGCTGTTGTCGCGGCTTGCCGCCGATGCCGAGGGCATGGAGGTCGGGCCGGGCCTGCTGCTGCTGCCGCTGCTCAATCCCGTCGTCGTGGCCGAGGAGACGGCGACGCTCGATTGGCTCACCGGCGGCAAGGCGATCATCGGCCTGGGGCTGGGCTATCGGCAGGAGGAGTTCGATTCCATCGGCGTGCCGTTCAAGGAGCGCGTGCCGCGCTTCGTCGAGGGCGTCGAGGTGATCCGCAAGATGTGGCTCGATCCCGTGGTCGAGCACAAAGGCCGCTTCCACACCGTCAGCGGCGTGCAGGCCAGCGTGCGGCCCAAGCGGCCGGGCGGGCCGCCGATCTGGATGGCGGGCGATGTCGAGGTGCCGGTGAAGCGCGCTGCCAAGCTCGCCGATGCGTGGATGCCCTCGCCGATGGTGAGCCAGTCCTCGGTCGGCCGCCTGGGCAAGCTGTTCCGCGACACGCGCGCCGCCGAAGGCCTGCCGCCGGCGACCGAGTTCCCGGTGATCCGCGAATGCCATGTCGGCGACTTCGAGGAGGTCCGCGAGCCGCTGTTCTTCAAGTACGAGGCCTATGCGAGCTGGGGCGGCGCCAGCGGCTTCGTGCCGGCCGATCGCATCCGTCAGGACTTCGACAAGTTCTCCGCCGATCGCTTCATCATCGGCTCACCGGATGAAGTGGTCGACAAGATCGCGCAATACGGTGAAACCACCGGCACCAACCACCTGCTGCTACGCGTGCAGTGGCCGGGGCTCGGGCAGAAGATGGTGCTGCGCACGCTGGAGCGGCTGGGCCGCGTGGTCGAGAAGCTCAGGTGATCCTTCTCCCCGCGCAGGCGCGGAGATGGATCACTCCGCAGCGGCGCGGTCCTCGGCGAGCGAAGGCATGATCTCCGCCGCGAAGGCGCGCAGCGAGGCGACGTTGGCGCCGGGATCGACCAGCAGGACATTGCCGACGCCGCCCTCGCGCAGGATGCGCAGGCGCGCGACGATCTCGGCGGGTGTGCCCAGCAGCGGCGCGTCGTCCCGCTCCGGCGGCAGCAGCGTGCCGCCGCCGCGCGCGAGGTCGCCGATGGTGCGTACGACGCGGGCGCGGGTCTCGTAGGCGGCGGCGCGCTCGGCGTCGTTGCGCACGATCTGCAGTGCGCGGGTGGCGCCGACCATCGTCGGATCGTAAGCGCGGCCGACGCGGGCGCATTCGTCGCGGAACAGCGCCACGCGCTCGATGGTCAACGCCACCGAGCCGAGCTGGTCGAGCAGCAGGTTGTAGCCTTCGCGCGCGGCGCGGCGGATCGAGTCGGGGCTGCCGGCGGCGAGCCATAGCGGCGGGTGGGGGCGTTGCAGCGGCGCGGGCTCGACCACGATGTCGTCGAACGACCAGCGCCTGCCGCGATGCGAGAAGCGGCCGGGGCTGGTCCACGCCTTGCGGATCACCTCGATCGCCTCGTCGAAGCGCTCGGTCGCCTCGTCCATGGCGACGCGGAAACCGGCGAACTCCGAGGCACGGTAGCCCTTGCCGACGCCGAAATCGAGCCGGCCGCCGGACAGCAGGTCGAGCGTCGCCGCCTGCTCGGCCAGCAGCACCGGGTTGTGCCAGGGCAGCACGACCACGGCGGTACCCAGGCGAATGGTGCGTGTGCGCGCTGCGAGATAGGCCAGCAGGGTCAGCGATGCCGACAGCTGGCCTATGCCGGTGAAATGGTGCTCGACGAGGAAGACGCTGCGGAAGCCCAACCGCTCGGCCTCGACGACATAGTCGATGAACGAGTCGTAGGCCTGGCTGTCGCCCGAGCCATCGTCGCGCCGCTGGGTGCGCGCCCCGCCGAACAGACCGAACTGCATGCCCGCCCTCCCTCGGTCGAGCATACCGGCTCAGGTACCGAAGCGCACCCGGCCCTGGGCGTCGATCGGCCAGGCCGGATTGAAGGCGATCTCCCAGGCATGCTCGTCGGGATCGGCGACGACGCCGCTCATGCCGCCGTGCGGCGGCGGCGAGGCCTTGCGGAGAATGCGGCCGCCGTACTTCGCGAGGTGATCGAGGATGGGCTGCACCTGGCCGCCGCTTTCGACGTTGTGCGCCAGCGCGAAGCCGGCGGACTTCACCGGCGAGCTGCGCTGCGTATCGGCGTCGAGTCCCTTGCGCAGCCAGGTCGAGAAAACGAGACCGTTCATCTGGTAGAAGGTGATCTCGGGTGTTTCGAACACCGGTTTCCAGCCGAAGCCATCGACATAGAATCGCCGCGAGCGCGCCAAATCGTCGACGCCGAGAGTGATCAGTGCAATGAGCTGCCGCATGTTCGTTATCCTGCCGTTTGCCGACACGGGATGCGCCGGCTACCGTCGCGGGACGGGGCGTCAGAGGCGACGCTCGACAGGATTCCTGCGCGGTGCAGGAACGCCCGGCTGAACCACACGGGCATGCATGCCTTTTCCGACGGTGCTAAGCTAGGGACGCGCCGGCCGCCGCGCAAGCTCGGGGACCGTGTATGAGTTTGACCTTTCCCAGCTACACGCGCGGCGAGCGCGTCGCCGACGCCATCGTGCATGCCCTCGGCGTCGGCATGGCGGTGGTCGCCGGCGTGGTGTTGCTGGCGGTGGCGGTCCCGGGTGGCGCTGCGCAGCTCGCCGCGCTCGGTCTCTATGTCTTCGGCGTGGTCTCCGGCTTCAGCTTCTCCGCCGCGTACAACCTCGTGTCCTCGCCGCGCGCGAAGTCGCTCCTGCGCCGCTTCGACCATGCCGCGATCTTCCTGATGATCGCCGGCAGCTACACGCCGTTCGCCGCCATCGCCATCGGCGGCTTCTGGGGCGCGGCATTGCTCAGCGCGGTATGGGTCGTGGCGCTCTGCGGCGTGGCGATGAAGCTCACCTTGCCGGGTCGCTTCGAGCGTTTCTCGATCGCGCTCTATCTGATGCTGGGCTGGGCGATGCTGCCGGTGATGGGGCCGGTGATCGCTGCATTGTCGGGCGCCAGCCTGATATTGCTGCTGGTTGGCGGCATCCTCTACACCTTGGGCGTCGTGTTCCACCTCTGGCACCGGCTGCCCTATCACAACGCCATCTGGCACGGCTTCGTGCTCGCCGCCGCGGTCTGCCACTACATCGCCGTGATGCGCGACGGTGCGCTCAGGTACTAGACTGGCTGCATGGCCGCGCACATCCGCTTCTACATCGACTTCAAGAGTCCCTACGCCTATCTCGCCAAGGACCCGGCGCGCGATCTCGCGCGCGAGACGGGCGCGACGATGGAGTGGCTGCCCTACACGCTCGACATCCCGGCCTATCTCGGCAGCGCCAAGGTCGACGGTTCGGGCGACGTGCTGGAGCAAAGCCGCAACGCCCATCAATGGCGGCGCGTGAAGTACAGCTACATGGATTGCCGGCGCGAGGCCAACCGGCGCGGGCTGGTGATTCGCGGCACGCGGAAGATCTTCGATTCGTCGCTCGCGCATATCGGCCTGCTGTGGGCCAAGCGGCAGGGCGAGTCGATCGAGAGCCGCTACATCGATGTGACCTACGAGCGCTTCTGGAAGCGCGAGCTCGACATCGAGAATCCTGAGGTCGTGTCCGCGGCCCTGCGTGAATGCGGCGCCGATGTCGCGGGCTTCGCGATGTGGCTGGGCGGCGAAGGGCGCAGCGAGCTGCTGCGGCTACAGCGCGAGGCGGAAGATGCCGGCGTGTTCGGCGTGCCGAGCTTCCTGTTCGATGACGGCGATCTTTACTGGGGCCGTGAACATATTCCTCATGTGCGCGAGCGTCTGCTCGCCGCGTGATCGCGCGATAGTGAGCGCGTTGTCGGTTCGGCGTCCTATAAGAACTGCGCCTTCGCTTGGGTTTGTCGGAGGCGCATGATGGTTGATATCGTCGATCTGACCGGGAAGACGGCGGGCGTGACCAAGGATTTCGGCAGCCCGATCGGCACCGTGCTGGTGCGCCGTGGCCTGCGAACGCTCGGGATGGTCGACGCCGTCGTGCTGCATCAGACGGCGATGAGCCGGGGCAGCACACCCGACCTGTACCTCAACACCAACGCGCATTTCGTCGTGCTGCCTGACGGCAAGCTGCTGCAGCTCCATCCGGTCGACGTCACGTTATGGGCGTCGAATGCCTTCAACGATGTCGGCATCGCCATCGAGTTCGTCGGCAACTTCGCGACATTCAAGGGCGTGTATTGGGCGGAGAGCGGCAAGGCGCCGCTCAAGAGTACGCTGTCGCAGCAGCAGATCAGCGGTGGCCGCGACCTCGTGAGCCACCTCAAGAATACCTACGATCTGGACTTCGTCTTCGCCCACCGCCAGGGCTTCATCCGCGCCGACCGGACGGGCTACGTCTCGGAGCTGCGCCAGGGCTCGGTCCCCGGCACGCACAGCATCTACTACAACGATCGTGAGAACTGCCCGGGGCCCGACATCTGGTTCAACGTCGCCGAATGGGCCATCACGAACCTGGGCCTCAGCGACGGCGGCAAGGACTATGCCCTTGCCGACGGCGATCCGATTCCGCCGGAGTGGCGAAAGGCGCGCGCCTAGGCCGGCTCGGCGTCGCGCTTGGCCCACATGGCGCGGAACGCGGGGCGCGCCTGGCAGGCGGCGAGCCACGCCTTCACCGCCGGCGCTGCGTCGAACAGCTCGGTGGCGACGCTGGCATAGCGGATGCACTCCGCGAGATTGATATCAGCCACTGTGAATCGATGGCCCACGGCGTAGCCGCCATGCGTGATCAGATGCCGGTCGAGCACGGCGAAGGGGCCGCGCAGCGCCGCGATCGCCGCCTGTGCCGTCGCCTCGACCTTCGGGCCTTCGGGATTGCCGACACGGTGATAGAGCACCTGGATCGAGCGCGGCTCGATCTCGTTCGCCGCCCACAACGTCCACATGCCGATCTGGCCGTCCTCGGCGATATTGGCGGCGGCGAGCGGGCCGCCATGCTTGCGCGCGAGGTAGAGGTTGATCGCCAGCGACTCGTGCAGCACCAGCCCGCTGTCGTCCATCGAAGGCACGTGGCCGTTGGGATTGATCTTCAGGAAGGCCGGCGAACGGGTGTGCAGCAGCGTCGGCCCGCTGGCCTGACGGTAGTGCTGGATCACCGGGACGTGGCGGAACGGCACGCCGAGCTCGTCGAGCAGCCAGATGTTGCGCGACGCGCGCGAGCGATAAACGCCATAGATAGTGAGCATTGTTGGTACGGACTCGTATTGCGAAGCGGCGCAAAGAAGACCTTTTCGTGCCGCCGATGCAATGGCGTCGAGGCCTGTTCACTCGACTTTCCGCTCACGATGTCGCGATTGGGATGAGGCCTGAGGTCGTAAGCTCTACCCGGCAACGAAGCCCAACTTTCGAGACGAGCATGGCGCGAGACACAGGCCTTGAGGAGTTGATCCGCGACGATCTTGGCTCGCTCTCCGGCGTCACCGAGAAAGCCATGTTCGGCGGCTGGGCCTGGCTTCTGCGCGGCAACCTGGTCTGTGGTGCGCGCAGCGACGGCATGCTGGCGCGGCTGGGCAAGGGCAAGGACGCATGGGCGCTCGCGTTGCCTGACGTCGTGCCGATGCAATCGCGCGGTCGCCCGATGGCGGGTTGGGTGCGGGCGGGGCCGGACGCCTATGGCGATGATGCCGTGCGCAAGCGCCTGCTGATGGCCGCCATCGAGTTTGTTCGCACGTTGCCGGCGAAGTAGCTCAGGCGTCGAGCGCGCCTTCGTGCTTGAGCAGCCAGCGCTTGCGGTCGAGGCCGCCGCCATAGCCGGTCAGCGAGCCGTCGGTGCCGATGACGCGATGGCAGGGCACGACGATGGCGATGGGATTGGCGCCGTTGGCGGCGCCCACCGCGCGCATCGCCGCCGGCTTGCCGATGCGCCGCGCCAGCGCGCCGTAGCTCGTGGTCCTGCCGGCGGGGATCCTGCGCAGCGCCTTCCACACCGAGCGCTGGAACGGCGTGCCGGCCATCTCGCAGGCGATGTCGTCGAGCGCTTCGATCCTGCCGTCGAAATACGCCGTCAGCGCGCGCAGCAGAGGCTTGGGCGCCGGCCCGTCGTCGAGCGCGACCTCCTTGCCGTATTGCAGGCGCAGCAGGCGGCGCATGCGCGGCTCGTAGTCGCGGAAATCCAGGGTGCGCAGGGTGCCCTGCGCATCGGTCACCAGCAGCGCTTCGCCGATCGGCGTCGGGAAGGGGCTGACGGTCAGGCGGTCAGGCTGCGCGGCGGGCATGGTTGGCCTCGATGTCGATGGAGAGGAGATGGGCTGCGGCATAGGCGCGCCAGGGGCGCCAGCGTTCGGCGCGCGCGGCGAGGTCGCCTGCATCGCCGCCCAGCGCCGCCACCACGCGTGTCAGCGCGGCGTCGCCGGCATGGAAGGCATCGGGCTCGCGGCGATGCCAGGCGGCGATGTACTCGGCGGTGGTGTGCGGTACGCCGCAGGCTTCGATCGCATCGGCTTCCTCGAGCTGGCCGGCGGTGAAGGCGCGGATCAGCGAACGAAGGGCAGGCGGCAGGGTCCGCATTCCAGCCAGCTGGCTCGGGTCGGGGAAGGCACCCTGCTTCGCCGCGAGTGCGGCAATCGTGCGCGGATCGGGCAGCATCGTGCGCACGGCGAGCTCGAAGCCGTCCCACGCGCCCGGCACGCGCAGGCCGGGTCGGCGTTTGACCAGCGGCGCCAGCAACGGGTCCTCGGCGAGCTGCTTGCCGATCACCACGGGATCGGCCGCGAAGTCGAAGACGCGGCGGATGCGGGCGATGATGGAGGGCAGGCTGCGCAGCTGCGGGAAGCGCACGGTGACTTCGGCGAAGGCGCCGTCGCCGGGCGCGACCTGGATGGTACCCTGCGCGCCGTCGAGCGCGATCGTGCGCGCATAGCTGCGCTCGTCGACCGTCTCGACGCCCGGGATGGCGCGCGCGGCCAGCGCAGCCAGCATCGCCGGCCAGTCATAGGGTTCGCGATAGGGCAGCCGCAGCGAGACCTCGCCCGCCGGCCCGGCCGACGCCTCGGGCGCGTTGCCGCGGCGCAGCGCGCTGGGCGGGCGGTGGTAGAGCCGCTGGAAGGTCTCGTTGAAGCGCCGCACGCTGCCGAAGCCGGCGGCCATCGCCACCTCGATCATCGGCAGCCGCGTCTCGTGGATCAGCTTCTTGGCCAAGAGCACGCGCCGTGTCTGCGCCACCGAGATCGGCGCGGCGCCGAGGTGCTGCTTGAACAGGCGGCGTAGCTGGCGCTCGCCCATTCCCAGGCGCGCGGCGAGGCTATCGATGTCGCCGGTGTCGAGCGCGCCGCCCTCGATCAGGTCGAGCGCGCGCGAGACCGTGTTCGAGGTGCCGCGCCAGAAGGCGAGGTCGGGGCAGGATTCCGGCCGGCAGCGCAGGCAGGGCCGGAAGCCGGCTTCCTGCGCGGCGGCGGCGGTGGCGTAGAAGCGGGAATTCTCGCGCTTGGGCGTGCGCGCCGGGCAGATCGGCCGGCAATAGATCCCCGTCGACGTGACGGCGATGAACAGCCTTCCGTCGAAGCGACGGTCGCGCACCTGGATGGCGCGGTAGCAGGCGTCGTCGTCGAGGTCCATGGCGGGATCATCCGCCCGGTACCCTCCGGAGTCTCGCGGTTTTCGGACACCATTAACAGGAACGGCGCCCGCGGAGGGGCGCCGTTCCATGGTCTGCTATGGGGCCGAAGGCTCAGCCCTGGTCGAGGAAGCTGCGCAGCAGGCGGCTGCGGCTGGGATGCTTCAGCTTGCGCAGCGCCTTGGCCTCGATCTGGCGGATGCGCTCGC
>CAYNOF010000198.1:0-1956 GCA_964398335.1 uncultured Rhizobiaceae bacterium | reverse complement strand
TCGCCGCCGTCAGCGACGTCTTGCCGTGGTCCACGTGACCGATCGTGCCGATGTTGCAGTGCGGCTTGTTCCGCTCGAACTTGCTCTTCGTCATGGTGGTGCTTCCCTCTTAAGCGTTGCGGCGCACGGCCATCAGGCGAGTTTGGCGATGACTTCGTCGGCCTCGCCCTTCGGCACAGGCGCGTAGTGATCGAAGACCATCGAGTAGGACGCGCGGCCCTGGGTCATGGAGCGCAGCGTGTTGACGTAGCCGAACATGTTGGCCAGCGGCACCATGGCGTTGATCACCTGGGCGTTGCCGCGGGCTTCCATGCCCTGGATCATGCCGCGCCGGCTGTTGAGGTCGCCGATGCAGTCGCCCATGTAATCCTCGGGCGTCACCACCTCGACCTTCATGATCGGCTCGAGCAGCTTGCACTGCGCCTTGAGCAGCGCCTCCTTGAAGGCGGCGCGCGCGGCGATCTCGAAGGCCAGCACGCTGGAGTCGACGTCGTGGTAGGCGCCGTCGATCAGCTTCACCGAGAAGTCGATCACCGGGAAGCCGGCCAGCACGCCCGACTCGCGCGAGGACTCGAGGCCCTTCTCGACGCCCGGCACGTATTCCTTCGGCACCGAGCCGCCGACGATGGCGCTCTCGAAGCTGTAGCCCGAGCCCGGCTCGCCCGGCTCGAACACCAGCTTGATGCGGGCGAACTGGCCCGAACCGCCGGTCTGCTTCTTGTGCGTGTAGTCGTGCTCGACGCGGCGGCCCAGGGTCTCGCGATAGGCGACCTGCGGCGCGCCGACATTGGCGTCGACCTTGTAGGTGCGCTTGAGGATGTCGACCTTGATCTCGAGATGGAGCTCGCCCATGCCCTTGATGATGGTCTGGCCGCTCTCCGGGTCGGTCTGTACGCGGAAGGTCGGATCCTCCTGCACCAGCTTGCCCAGCGCCTGCGACAGCTTCTCCTGGTCGCCCTTGGTCTTCGGCTCGATGGCGAGCTCGATGACCGGATCGGGGAAGTCCATCTTCTCGAGGATGATCGCGGCCTTGGGATCGCACAGCGTGTCGCCGGTGGTCACCGACTTCAGGCCGGTCAGCGCGACGATGTCGCCGGCGCGGGCCTCCTCGATGTCCTCGCGGTTGTTGGCGTGCATCAGCAGCATGCGGCCGACGCGCTCGGAGCGGTCCTTGGTGCTGTTGAGCACGCCGGTGCTCTTCTGCAGCACGCCCGAGTAGACGCGCACGAAGGTCAGCGAGCCGACATGCGGGTCGGTCATGATCTTGAACGCCAGGCCGGAGAACGGCGCCTCGTCCACGGTCTTGCGCGTGTCGGGCTCGCCGGTCTTGACGTTGACGCCGTCGACGCTCGGACGGTCGTTCGGCGCCGGCAGGTAGTTCACCACGGCGTCGAGCATGGGCTGCACGCCCTTGTTCTTGAACGCCGAGCCGCACAGCGTCGGCACGAAGGCGTACGAGATCGTGCCCTTGCGGATGCACTTGATCAGCGTGTCGTAGTCCGGCTCCTCGCCGCCGAGATACTTCTCGAGCGCCTCGTCATCCTGCTCGACGGCCATCTCGATCAGCTTGGAGCGGTACTCCGCCGCCTGCTCCTTGAGGTCGTCGGGAATGTCGGTGATCTCGAACTTCGCGCCCAGCGTCTCCTCGAGCCAGACGACCGCCTTGTTGGCGACCAGGTCGACGATGCCCTTGAAGCCGCCCTCGGAACCGATCGGGATCTGGGTGACCAGCGGCTTCGATCCGAGGCGGTCGACGATCATGTCGATGGTGCGCCAGTAGTTGGCGCCGACACGGTCCATCTTGTTGACGAAGCAGATGCGCGGCACGCCGTACTTGTCGGCCTGGCGCCAAACGGTCTCGGATTGCGGCTCGACGCCGGCCACCGAGTCGAACACGCAGACGGCGCCGTCGAGCACGCGCAGCGAACGCTCGACCTCGATGGTGAAGTCGACGTG
>CAYNOF010000197.1:0-12099 GCA_964398335.1 uncultured Rhizobiaceae bacterium | reverse complement strand
CGGAACCACGTCGGCGCCGGTGCCGCTGCGCGTGCGCTGCGTCTTCAGGCCGGGGTAGACCGCCATCACCACGTCGCGCGCCGACACCAGGCCGGCGCCGATCGCGGCATGCAGGTCATCGACGCTGGCCTGCTTGAAGTTGGCCAGCACGCCCTGCAGGCCCTTCTCGGTCTGCGCCTCGCCGCTGTCGGTGAAGGCGCGCGACAGCATCGACTTGCCGAGGCTGAGATACTGCTCGCGCTGGCGCGTGCGCACGAATCTGCGGATCGCCGCCTTGGCCTTGCCGGTGACGACGAAGCGCTCCCATTCCGGCGACGGCGTCTGCGCCTTCGAGGTCGAGATCTCGACCTGGTCGCCGTTGCGCAGCTCGTGACGCAGCGGAACGATGCGGCCGTTGACCTTGGCGCCGACGCAGGTGTCGCCGATCTGCGAGTGCACGGCGTAGGCGAAGTCGATCGGCGTCGAGCCGCGCGGCAGGGTGATCAGCTCGCCCTTGGGCGTGAAGCAGAACACCTGGTCCTGGAACATCTCGAGCTTGGTGTGCTCGAGGAACTCCTCCGGCCCGGAGGCCTTGTCGAGGATCTCCAGCAGCTCGCGCAGCCAGCGGTACTGGCGGCCCTCGGTGTGGCTGTCGCCGTCCTTGTAGATCCAGTGCGCGGCCACGCCGTGCTCGGCCTGCTCGTGCATCTCCCTGGTGCGGATCTGGATCTCGATGCGGTGGTTCAGAGGGCCCAGCACGCCGGTGTGCAGCGAGCGGTAGCCGTTGGGCTTGGGCAGCGAGATGTAGTCCTTGAAGCGGTCGGGAACGACGCGATAGCGGCCGTGGATCGCGCCCAGCGCCTGGTAGCAATCGGCCACCGTGCCGACGACGACGCGGAAGGCCATGATGTCGGAGAGCTGCTCGAACGAGACGTTCTTGCGCTGCATCTTGCGCCAGATCGAATGCGGCGACTTCTCGCGGCCGTTGACCTCGGCCTGCACGCCCTGCTCCTTCAGGGTCGCGGTGAGCTCGGCGGTGATGCGCGGCACGGCGCTGCGGCCCTTCTCGCGCAGGAACTGCAGCCGCGCCACCACCGATTGGCGGCCCTCGGGATTGAGCTCGGCGAAGGCGAGATCCTCGAGCTGGTCCTTCAGCCGCTCCATGCCGATGCGCGAGGCGAGCGGCGCATAGATGTCCATGGTCTCGCGCGCGATGCGGCGGCGGCGCTCCGGGTCCTTGATGAAGTGCAGCGTCTTCATGTTGTGCAGCCGGTCGGCCAGCTTGACCAGCAGCACGCGGATGTCGTCGGACATCGCCAGCACCAGCTTGCGGAAATTCTCCGCCTGCTTGGTGCGGTCCGATTGCAGCTCCAGGCGCGACAGCTTGGTCACGCCGTCGACCAGCTTGGCGATCTTCGGCCCGAAGAGCTGCTCGATCTCCTCCAGGGTGGCGTCGGTGTCCTCGACCGTGTCGTGCAAGAGCGCGGTGACGATCGAGGCGCTGTCCAGCCGCATGTCGGTGAGGATGCCGGCGACCTCCAGGGGATGCGAGAAATAGGGATCGCCCGAGGCGCGTTTCTGCGCGCCATGCTTGCGCAGGCCATAGACATAGGCGCGGTTCAGCAGATCCTCGTCGGCAGCGGGATCGTAGGCCTTGACGCGCTCGACCAGTTCGAACTGGCGGATCATGCGTCAAATATAATCGCTGGAAGGCGAGATCGCCACGCGGCACGCACGAGAGCGGCGAGCGACTCTTTGGGAGCGCCGGCGTCCTGCCTCAAAAGCAACGCGCCGGACGGCGGGGCCGGCCGGCGCGTGTCGACGCGAAAGACCCTTGGCCGCTTACGGCTGATCGGTGTCGTCGTACTCGTCGGCGCCCGGCAGCGCGCGCGGCTGGGCCGCCTCGGCACCCTGCTGGGCGAGCGTCGCGGCCAGTTCCTGCTCGAGCTCGAGCATCTCGCCGCCCTCTTCCGGACGGTCGATGTCGGAGTGCTTCTGCAGGCCCTTGACGATCGACTCGCGCAGCACCTCGAGCTGCATCTTCTCCTCGGCGATCTCGCGCAGGGCGACGACCGGGTTCTTGTCCCGATCGCGGTCGAGCATCAGCGGCGCACCGGCCGAGATGTCGCGCGCCCGCTGGGCCGCCAGCATGACGAGGTCGAAACGATTGGGCACCTGCACGATGCAGTCTTCTACGGTGACGCGCGCCACGGAGGGCCTCCATCACGGGAAACGGGGGAGCGCGGTGATACCGGCGCCGGCCGCCGATGGCAAGCCTTTCCCGAGGCTTGGCCGGCCCGGCTCACGCCAGGCGCTCGGCCACCTGCTCCGCCGGCAGGGCCGCGATCAAAGCGTCGATCGGGGTGCCGGTGACCGGGTGCCGCCAGTCCGGCGCCACGTCGCGCAACGGCAGGAGGACGAAGGCACGTTCTTCAAGTCTTACGTGAGGTAAGATTGATAATCCTATTTTATTCAATGGTTTATTGATCGAATTATAATCCAGAAGATCAAGGTCGATGAAGCGCGGGGCGTTGCGCACCGAGCGCACGCGGCCGAAATGATCCTCGACGCCGTGCAGCGTCGCCAGCAGCGCATCGGGCCCCAGGCCGGTGACGACCTCGGCGACGGCGTTGAAATACCAGGGTTGATCGGATACCGGCACCGGCGCCGTGCGGTACCAATGCGAGAGCCTCACCGGCCGCACGCCGCGATCACTCAGCGTCGCAAGCGCTCGCGCCAAGGTGCGGGTCGGGGGACCGAATTCGGGATGCGATAGGTTCGCACCCAGGCCGATATAGATACTCACTGACTATTTCCCACGTAGCGTCAGTACTTTATGAAGGAAAACTGCGAAAATAGGCGAAGTCTTTGACAAATCATCAATATCTTGCCGCCTGCAATTGACTCACGTACACTCCATGGTAGTTTGCGTCGTTTCCCAATTGTCGGCGTCCTGGGTTTCAACCGGGCCAGCCAACCAAGAATTACCTCCCCCTCTGGACTCATAAGGATTGCGGTCATGAAAAATCATTTCTATCCCGAAGAGCGCCTCGCCCTCTTCATCGACGGTGCCAATCTCTACTCCGCTGCCCGGGCCCTGGGCTTCGATATCGACTACCGCAAGCTGCTGAAGGTCTTCCGCGACCGCGGCCGGCTGGTGCGCGCCTACTACTACACGGCGCTGGTCGAGGATCAGGAGTATTCGCCGATCCGCCCGCTGGTCGATTGGCTCGACTACAACGGCTACACCATGGTCACCAAGCCGACCAAGGAATTCACCGACGCCATGGGCCGGCGCAAGATCAAGGGCAACATGGACATCGAGCTGGCGATCGATGTCCTGGAGATGGCCGAGCATCTCGACCATGTCGTGATCTTCTCCGGCGACGGCGACTTCCGCCGCCTGGTCGAGGCGGTGCAGCGCCGCGGCCTGCGCGTCTCGGTGGTCAGCACGATCAAGTCCGCCCCGCCGATGGTCGCCGACGAGCTGCGCCGCCAGGCCGACGAGTTCATCGAGCTGGCCGAGCTGGCGCCGCTGATCGCGCGCTCGGCCGCCGACCGCCCGGTGCGCCAGGGCGCCGGCATGCCGCGCCCCGACGCGGACGCCGACGACGACCAGATGGTGCGTTCGGCCTGAGCGCCGACGGCGATCGGAGACACGAAGGGGGCTGCGGCCCCCTTCTCTCTTTTGCCTTATGGTCCGTGCCGTGTCCGACAGCACCGCCTTCACACCACCCGCACGCGATTGCCCGCTCTGCCCGCGGCTGGTCGATTTCCGCCGCATCCATCGCGCCGAGCACCCGGATTGGCACAACGCCCCGGTGCCCTCGTTCGGGCCGATCACGGCACGGCTGCTGATCATCGGCCTGGCGCCCGGCCTGCGCGGCGCCAACCGCACCGGCCGGCCCTTCACCGGCGACTACGCCGGTGACCTGCTCTACTCGACGTTACTGAAGTTCGGCCTGGCGCGCGGCACCTTCCGCGCCGATCCCAATGACGGCCTGGAGCTCATCGACTGCCGCATCGCCAACGCGGTGCGCTGCGTGCCGCCCGAGAACAAGCCGCTGCCGGTGGAGTTCGGCCACTGCCGGCCCTTCCTTGTGCGCGAGATCGCCACCATGCCCAACCTCAAGGTGCTGGTGGCGCTGGGCAAGGGCGCGCACGACCAGGCGCTTCGCGCATTGCATGTGCGGCCGGCGGGCAAGTTCCCCTTCGTCCATAACCGGCTGCACGCACTGCCCAACGGCATGATGCTGGCCGACAGCTACCATTGCTCGCGCTACAACACGAACACCGGCCGCCTCACCGAGACCATGTTCCACGACGTATTCCGGTCCGTCGTGGATCGTCTGGGCGGCTGACGTCCCCCGGTTGCCGGCGTATGCTGCACCCTCAAATGCCCGCTAAAGACCCCCTGCTGGAAGCGGCCCTGTCGCATCATCGCCAGCCGCATCGCGCCTATCACGACGAACGCCACGTGCTGGAGCTGCTGAAGCTCGCCGCCCTGCACACGCCCGACCTGAGCGAGGCCGAGCGGCTCGCCATCCTGTTCCACGACGCCGTCTACGTGCCCGGCGCGCCCAAGGGCATGAACGAGACGCTGTCGGCGCTGCTGATGCGCGCGACCGTTGCCGGCCTGGTGCGCGCCGGCGAGATCGCGCCGCCGCCGCAGTCGCTGGTCGACGAGGCCGCGACGATCATCGAGGCCACCACGCATATCGATCCGCCCTCGCCGTCGGCCGAGCGCGTCTGCGATCTCGACCTGTGGCGTCTGGCGGCGCCGTGGGAGGAGTTCCAGCAGCATAGTGCCGATATCGACCGCGAATTCCGCCATCTCTATCCGCCGGGCGATTCCTGCAAGCTGGCGCGCAAGGAATTCTACCGCTCGATGCTGACGCGCGCGCACGTGTTCCACACGCCGTATTTCCGCGAGCACTTCGAGCCGCTCGCGCGCGCCAATTTCCAGCGGGCGTTGAACGAATAGTCACCGGGAGCGCCGGCGTCCCATCAAGCCAACGCCTTCTCGACTGCGTCGGTCACTTCCTTCGACATCGGCCCGACGCGGCTGGGCCACGCCTCGAGCAACGCACCGTCGCGGCCGATCAGGTATTTGTGGAAATTCCATTTCGGCGCCGCGCCTTCGCCCAGCTCGGCGGCGATCCAGCGATAGAGCGGATGCGCCGAGGCGCCGATCACCGTCTGCTTCGCCGTCATCGGAAACGTCACGCCAAAGCTGGTTTCGCAGAAGCGACGGATCTGCTCCTCACTGCCCGGCTCCTGTGCGCCGAAATCATTCGACGGCACGCCCAGCACGACGAGACCCCTGGCTGCGTATGTTTCGTGCAGGCGCTGCAGGTCGGCGTATTGCGGTGTGTATCCACACGCCGACGCGACGTTGACGATCAGCACGGGTCTACCGGCAAATCGACTCATCGGCAGATCGGCGCCGTTGATATCAAAGAATCTGAAATCGTTCTCAAAGAATCTGAAATTAACAGCCGACATTGTTCTTGCTCCTCGTCTCTGTCGCGCACCCGTGTGTATTGTATCGACACCGTCACACGTTGATACGCAAACCGTCAGGTTGTGGTGATCGCGTGACTCTAGGCTGCGCCCACGCCGACGAACAGGCGTCGGCGCGAATGATCGGGGTCTAAGAACATGCGTACGCTGCTGATGGCGATTTTCGCCGCGTTTTGCCTCGCCACGACGGCAACATCGTCGATGGCGGCAGATGATCGAGACTTCACCGTCGTCAACCGCACTGGCTACACCATCCGCTTCATCGGCGTGAATGCGCCGGATGACAACACCTTCAACGAGAACGAGCTCAACGGCCTGATGGCCGAGGGCAGCACCGTCGACATCAAGTTCGGCAAGGGCGACAAGGGCTGCATCTGGAACATGGTCATCGCGTGGGAAGGCTACAACGATGCGGTGATCTTCAAGGACATGGACCTCTGCAAGATCTCCAAGGTCACGCTGCGCTACGACGGCGCCACCAAGACCACCTCGTACGTCTGGGAGTGACCCGACGTGACGCGCGACACGGAGACGGCTCACGTCTCCGTGTCGTAGCGCTCCTCGAGCCACGGATCGCCGTGGTTGTGATAGCCGCGCACCTCCCAGAAGCCCGGCTTGTCGAACTCGCTGAACTCGATGCGCTTGATCCACTTCGCGCTCTTCCAGAAATAGAGCTTGGGGATCACCACGCGCACCGGTCCGCCATGCTCCTGGCTGATCGGCTCACCGTTCCATTTGATCGCCAGCAGGACATCGTCGTCGGCGAACGCCTCAAGCGGCACGTTGGTCGTGTACGTATCGTAGGAATGGAAGATGACGTGCTTGGCCTCGGGCTTCGGCTTGACCACGTCGAGGATGTGGCGCGCGCTCACGCCCTCCCAGTCGTTATCGTAGCGCGACCAGGCGGTGACGCAATGAATGTCGCTGCGGTATCTCACCATCGGCTCGTCGGTGAACTCGCCCCACTTCCACACCGTGGGGGTCTCGACCAGCCCGTCGATGGTGATGCGCCAGATGCTGGTCGGGATATCGGGCTGCACGCCGAGATCGAGCACCGGCCAGTTGGTCACCAGGCGCTGGCCCGGCGGCAGGCGGTTGGCGTGGCGCAGATCGGCCGAGCCGGTCAGCAGGCGGCCGTCCTTGGCCCATTTCTGCTTGCTGTCGATCAGCTTGTCCTTGATCCGGCCGAAGAAGCCGACGCCGTCGCTGTCGTCCGCCATGGCTGGTCTCCCGGTCAGATGGCCCTGCCCGCCTTCTCCCAATAGGGCTGGCGGAGCTTGCGCTTGAAGATCTTGCCCGAGTCCTCGCGCGGCAACTCCGGCGTGAACTCGACGACCTTCGGGATCTTGTACTTCGCCAGGCGCTCGGCAAGGTAGGCGCGCACGTCGGCTGCATCGATGGCGTTGCCGCCGATCGGCTGGACATAGGCGCAGATCGCCTCGCCGAACTCCTCGTCGGGGATGCCGAACACCGCGCAGTCGCGCACGCCGGGCATCTGGATCAGCACCGACTCGATTTCCGCCGGATAGATGTTCACGCCGCCGGAGATGATCATGTCGCGCTTGCGATCGCACAGGAACACATAGCCGTCGGCATCCATGTAGCCGACGTCGCCCACGGTCACGAGCTCGCCCAGCGCCACGTCGCGCCTCTTGGCGTCGTCGTTGTTGTAGGTGAAGTCGCTCAGCCCCGGCGCCTTCAGGTAGATCTCGCCGACATCGCCCTGCTGCACGTCGCGGCCCTGCTCGTCGACGTTGCGCAGGATGCCGCCGGGCACCACGCGGCCGACGGTGCCGGGCTTCCTCAGTGCCTCCTCCGAGGTATGCCAGACCACGACGCCGGTTTCGGTGGCGCCGTAGTACTCGTTGATCACCGGCCCCCACCACTCGATCATCCCCTTCTTCACCGCGGGCGCGCAGGGCGCGGCGCCGTGCGTGAGGAAGCGCAGCGAGGAGACGTCGTACTGCCTCTTCACCTCGTCGGGCAGGCGCAGCAGGCGCACGAACATGGTCGGCACGATGTGCATGTGGCTGACCTTGTGGCGCTGGATCAGCCGCAGCATGTCCTCGGCCTCGAAGCGCGGCTGCAGCACGATGGTGAGTCCCAGCCGCGCCGCGATCATGCCGTAGGCCGCCGGCGCGGAGTGGTACATCGGCCCGTTCATCAGCACGACGAATCCGGGCTCGGCCGTCAGGCCCCAGACCACCGCGATCTGATCCATCATCGCCTGCTGGACATCGGCCGGTGTCGGCCGGCGGCGCACGCCCTTGGGTTTGCCGGTGGTCCCCGAGGTGTAGATCATGCTGCCGCGCGAGGCCGGCGGCGGCGCGGCATGCGGCGTGGCCGCGGCCAGGAAGGCATCCCAGGTCGTGACGCCGTCAGGCGCCTTCGCCAGCTCGGCGCTGATGCCGTAGGCCGCGGCGATCTCCGGCGGAGTCTCGACCACCAGCACCGTCACCTCGGGCGGAATCGCATCCTTCACCCTGGCGAGCAGATCGGCGTGCGCCACCAGCGCCTTGGCGCCGCTGTCGCGCAGGATGTAGCCGGCCTCCTCGCCGGTGAAATGCCAGTTGAGCGGCACGGCATAGGCGCCCAGCAGCGAGGCCGCCATATTGGCCTCGAACAACTCGAAATCGTTGCGCAGCAGGAGCGCGATCGAGTCGTCCTCGCCCACGCCCAGCGCCTTGAGCGCGCCGGCGGCCTGCGCGGCGCGGGCCGCCAGTGCGGCATGCGAACGCTCGCGTTCGCCCGAGATGATGCGGCTCAACGCTTCCTCCCACTGCTGGCGGCCTTGGTGCCGGCATCCTTCGTCGTACGCGCACCGCGCGCGATCAGACGCATGGTCGCGGCGTGCAGGTCGCGGAAGCCGGCCTCGTCGGTCAGGAAGCCGGCCAGCCGCAGCACCACAAGACCATGCACCGCCGCCCACATCGCGTAACCCACCACACGCGGATCGCCCTCGACCAGCCCGACCGCCGCCATGTCCTCGGCCTGGCGCGTGATGAAACCCTGCGCCCGCTTGGATTCGCGCGCCAGCTCGGGATGCTCGGTATCCTCGGCGCGATGGACATCGAACATGATGCGATAGGCCGCCGGGTTGGCGAGCGCGAAATCGAGATAGGCCTGGCCCACCGCGCGCGCGCGCCTGGCCGGATCGGCATGCCGCCTCGCCTCGGCCTCCAGCGCGTCGGCGAAGCGGCGGAAGGCATCGGCGCGCACCGCCGCCAGGATTTCGTCCTTGTCCTTGAAATAGCGGTACGGCGTCTTCGGGCTGCAGCCGAGATCGTCGGCCAGCTGGCGCATGGTCACGCCGTCATAACCGTAGCGCGCGAAGCGCTCGGTCGCGACGCGGCACAGCTCGGCGCGGAAATCGGCGATATCCTCGGCGGACAGGATCTTGGGCACGACGCCTTTAATTCACGGCGTGAACGAATAGTCAACCGGCCGGGCAGGACGGACAGGGCGGAGACGAATTGGGCCATCAATCCCGGCAAGCCAGCTTTTCGTTGCAAAATACTTGCATATGGAAATATATCGGCATATATACTGCCTATGTCCGATCCATCCTTCGTTGCCGTCCTGCACCTCCTGCGCGCCCATGCCGGCATCGCCGAGCGGGCCAACCGCGGGCTGGGCTCGATCCACGGGCTGGGCCTGAACGAGGTCCTGCTGCTGATGCACCTGGAGCGCGCCCCGCTCAACCGGCTGAGCCGCGTCGATCTCTCCCAGCGATTGAACGTCAGCCCGTCGACCGTGACACGCATGACCGCGCCGCTGGAGAAGATCGGCATCGTCGGCCGCCAATCCAATCCGCGCGACGCGCGGCTGGCCTATGTCGTGCTCACCGCGGCGGGCCGCAAGGCGGTCACCAATGCGCGCGCCACGCTGGAGCAGATCGCCGCCGGCGTCTTCCGCGACCGCTGGACCGCGGCGGAGATCGGCACCCTGACCGCCCTGCTCGGCCGCCTCACATCAGGCCAGCCCGGCGACCTCGCCTGATCGTTCAGGCGATCGGCAGCAGGGAATATCCGGCGTCTTGTTCGACGATCCTGCCGATGCCGGGCCGCGCCATGTGTGCGCCCGCCAGCCAGGCACCGCTGCTTGACACGTCTCGCAGCAGCTTGATCCGCGTTGCGCGCGCTATTGACTGGTTGTCGTCGTACGCCCAGGTGAGCTCCGGCCGGGCGAACTGCGCGGCAGGCACATGGACCAGGTCGCCGCAGAACACGATCCGGTCCTCGCCCGAGTCGAGGACGTAGCCCATATGACCGGGAGCGTGCCCCGGCATGGCGACAGCCGCCAGATGGTCGATCAGCCGCTCTCCGTCTCCGACCGGAGCAAGCAACGGCCTGAACTGCGCCAGATGCGACTCGTCGGCAAATTTCGCGACGGCATCGTGCGCGATCACGATCCGGCTCAAATTGGCAAACGCTTCTCGACCATCGCGCGTCAGGAGCCCGTTCAGATGGTCGAGATGGGTATGGGTGAGGGCGACCGTGGCGATCGAAGACGGATCGATGCATGCCTCGTCCATCGCCCCTTCGAGGTGCCCCAGTGACGGCACCCACCGGCCGCCCGCGCCGCAATCGATCAGTACGCGGTGCTTTGCCGGCCCTTCCACCAGGAAGCAATTGACCGACAATCGCACAAGCGGCGGCGGCTCTTCGCGCGCCAACGCCGACAGTGCATATTGCCCCAGGCCGGGCCCCTTGCGCAGCAGATCGGCGGGCATGTCGACATGCCCGTCGCACAGCGACCAGATCCTCCACGATCCCGACGTGCAACCCAGGGCGTTCGCGCTTTGCGACGTGACGATCATGGCGCGCCGCCGGGACTTCAGGCCGTCTCCTCGAACAGCTCGCGGCCGATCAGCCAGCGGCGGATCTCCGAGGTGCCGGCGCCGATCTCGTAGAGCTTGGCGTCGCGCAGGAAGCGGCCGGTCGGATAGTCGTTGATGTAGCCGTTGCCGCCCAGGATCTGGATGGCGTCGAGCGCGATCAG
Source organism: uncultured Rhizobiaceae bacterium (assembly GCA_964398335.1). GTDB lineage: Bacteria > Pseudomonadota > Alphaproteobacteria > Reyranellales > Reyranellaceae > JAFAZJ01. Next base: position 1,596 of record CAYNOF010000197.1, on the reverse strand, counting down.
GGTGGCCTTCTCGGCGGCGTAGAGGATCGCGCCGGCGGCGTCCTTGCGCGTGGTCTTGCCGGCGTCGCAGGCCCGGTTGACCGCGTAGACGTAGGCGCGGGCGGCGTTCATGACAGTGTACATGTCGGCGACCTTGCCCTGGATCAGCTGGAAGGTGCCGATCGGCTGGCCGAACTGCTTGCGCTCGTGGATGTAGGGCACGACCACGTCCATGCAGCTCTGCATGATGCCCAGCGGGCCGGCCGCCAGCACCGCGCGCTCGTAGTCGAGGCCGGACATCAGCACGTTGACGCCCTTGCCGACCTGGCCCAGCACGTTCTCCTCGGGGATCTCGACATCCTCGAACACCAGTTCACCGGTCGAGGATCCCCGCATGCCCATCTTGTCGAGCTTCTGCGCCACCTTGAATCCCTTGAAGCCGGTCTCGACGACGAAGGTCGTCATGCCGCGCGGCCCCGCCGCCGGATCGGTCTTGGCATAGACCACGATCACCTGCGCATCGGGGCTGTTGGTGATCCACATCTTGGTGCCGTTGAGGATGTAGCGATCGCCCTTCTTCTCGGCGCGCAGCTTCATCGACACCACGTCGGAGCCGGCACCGGTCTCGCTCATCGCCAGGCTGCCGACATGCTCGCCGGAGATCAGCTTGGGCAGGTAGCGCTTCTTGATGTCGGCGCTGCCGTTGCGGCGGATCTGGTTGACGCAGAGGTTGGAATGCGCGCCGTAGCTCAGCCCCACCGCCGCCGAGCCGCGGCTGATCTCCTCGACCGCGATCGCCTGCTCGAGATAGCCCAGCCCGGCGCCGCCGTACTCTTCCTCGACCGTGATGCCCAGCAGGCCCAGCGCGCCCATCCGGGGCCACAGCTCGCGCGGAAAGCGATCGGTCTTGTCGAGCTCATTGGCGATCGGCGCCACCTCGTCGGCGGTGAAACGCTGCACCGTCTCGCGGATCGCATCGGCGGTCTCGCCCAGCATGAAGTCGAAGGGCGGCATGCGGTTGGGAATCATGATCGCGACATTTCCTCGTTGCTGCAGGCGGGATGATCCACCAAATCACCCTTTATGTCGGCCTGAATCGTCGGACTGTCCGTGCAGGCACATCAGGGTCTGCAGCGAGGTGACGCAGAGCGCTTCCTTGCCGCCCGATATGGCGTAGACGTCGGCCTGCACAACGGACAACGTCCGGCCCGCACGCACGACGCGGGCGCGCGCCGACAGGCGCTCGCCGATACCCGGGCGCATCAGGTTGAGCTTGTACTCGACCGTCAGCAGCGAGGCGTCGGCCGGCATCAGGCTGAAGGCGGCATAGCCCGCGGCGCTGTCGGCCAGCGACGCCATCACCCCGCCGTGGAAATAGCCGTGCTGCTGGGTGAGCACGGGCGCATGGTCGGCCTCGACGACACATTCGCCCGGCGCCACCGCCGCGATGCGCGCGCCGAGATGAGCCATGAACGGCTGACGCGCGAAGCTGTCACGCACCCGCCGGTCATAGTCGGGGTCGGCCGGACTCATGCCGCCTCGACCATCTGCCCGCGCACCGCCGCCACGAACGCCGGCGGCCACGGCACGGCACGGCGCGTCTTCAGGTCCATGCAG
>CAYNOF010000196.1:0-9084 GCA_964398335.1 uncultured Rhizobiaceae bacterium | reverse complement strand
ATTGGTCGCCTGCCCGCAACCGGGCCCGAGAGGTCCGCGTTGCACGCTGGACCAGGCTGCCGACCACGCCGCTGAGCGGTTACTCCGCTGGTGGCACTGGCGGCGATTTTGCGCTTACACTGACCGGCGTTTGGGCTGTGGCGCGAACGGACCCGTTTCCATCCGAGGCCCGAGCCACCGGGGGAGCTGCTCACACGATGACCGCGCGCGATGGTCTGCCGCTGGCCGCTCTGGTGGCCCTCAAGGCGCTCGATCGCCTGAAGGTCGGCACGCTCTCGCTCGGCCTGCCCGATGGCAGCACGCGCCGCTTCGCCGGCAGCCAGCCCGGCCCCGAGGCGGCGCTGCAGGTGCGCGACTGGCACGTCTTCTCGCGCGTGCTGTCCTCGGGCGACATGGGTTTCGCCGAGGGCTACATGGCGGGCGAATGGGACTCGCCCGATCTCGTGCGCCTGCTCGAGCTGATGGTCGCCAACCAGGCGGCGCTGGCGCGCGTCGCGCGCGCCTCGTGGTGGCGCCGCCAGCTGCTGCGGCTGGCGCATCTGACGCACGACAACACCCGGCGTGGCGCCGAGCGCAACATCCGCGCGCACTACGATCTGGGCAACGCCTTCTATGCGCTCTGGCTCGATCCGACGATGACCTACTCGTCGGCGCTCTACGAGGGCGACGCCTCGCGGCCGCTCGATCATGCGCAGCGCGCGAAGTACGAGCGCATCCTCGATCGGCTGGGCGCGCGCCAGGGCGATACGTTGCTCGAGATCGGCTGCGGCTGGGGCGGCTTCGCCGAGACCGCGGCACGCCGCGGCGTACGCGTGCGCGCCATCACCATCTCGAAGGAACAGTTCGCCTATGCGCGCGAGCGGCTGAGCCGCGCCGGTCTGGAGCACATCGCCTCGGTCGAGTTCCGCGACTATCGCGACGTCGACGGCACCTACGACCACATCGTGTCGATCGAGATGATCGAGGCGGTGGGCGAGCGTCACTGGCCGAGCTACTTCGACGCACTCAAGCGCCACCTCAATCCCGGCGGCCGCGCCATCGTGCAGGCGATCACCATCGCCGACGACTGCTTCGAACGCTATCGCCGCGGCGCCGACTTCATCCAGACCTATATCTTCCCCGGCGGCATGCTGCCCTCGCGGGCGAGCCTGCGCGCGCAGGCCAGGCGCGCCGGCATGGCGCTGGCGAGCGCGCACGCCTTCGGCCGCGACTATGCGCGCACGCTTGAGGTCTGGCTCGGCCGCTTCGACGGCGTGGTCGACCGCGTGCGCGGGCTGGGGTTTGACGACCGGTTTGTGCGGATGTGGCGCTATTACCTGGCCTATTGTGCCGCAGGCTTTTCCAGTGGACGGACCGACGTCGTCCAGGCGGAATTCACCCATCGCTGATGCTTGGCGCAGCGCCTGCGAACCCCCATAGTCGGCGCCAATGAACGAGACAGGAAGGCTCCCCTTGCAAATCGCCGCCGCCGGCGCGCCGGATTCGACGACGTACGTGAAGCTGCCCTTCAACCGACTGGTTGCCTACGCGACGCTGCAGCTGCCGCTCAACATGGCGGCGTTGCCGGTCGTGCTCAACGTGCCGAAGTTGTACAGCGATGCACTGGGACTATCCTTGTCCGCGCTCGGGACTTTTTTGGTGATTACGCGGGTCGTCGACGCGCTGCAGGATCCGTTGATCGGCTACATCAGCGATCGCATGACCCACCGCCCGCGTGGCCGGCTGATGTTCGTCTTCATATCCATGCCCCTCCTGGTCGGGGGGTTCTTCATGCTGTTCGATCCTCCATCGAAAGACGCACTCGGCGTAACCGGCTTGAGCATCTGGCTGGTCGCGGCGCTGGTCATCGTGCATCTCGGCTATTCGGGCGTGTCGATCAGCTATCACTCGCACGGCGCGGACCTCACCGACGACTACAATGAGCGAACGCGCGTCACTGTCGCACGCGAAGTCTTCGGCCTCACAGGCATGACCTTGGCTGTCGTGGTGCCAGCCCTGCTGACCAACCCGAACATCCATGGAGACATCGCTGAGGCGTGGAAAGCGGCCCGCGCAGCGCTGGCCAGCGCTCGGATGGCTGCTGACGGGCCCGCCACCGCCGCCGCGCAGGCCGCGATTCATGGCCTGAGGCAGACAGCCGAAATCAAGGGCTACAGCATTTTCGGCCTGCTGTTCATCCCGATCGCGATCCTCTGCTTCCTGCCGACATATCTTTGGTCGCCCAACTCCGTGCATTCGCCGGTCGACCGCAAAGATCGCGCTTCGGTTTTCCACGACTTCATCGCGCCGCTGAAGAATCCGCGCTTCCGCCGCCTGTTGCTGGTTTTCGTCGTCAACGGCTCGGCGCTGGGCATCGCGGTGAGCGTGATGCTGTTCTATGTCGAGTATGTGCTGAAGGGCACCACGGTGCAGGCCGGTATGGTGCTGCTGACCTATTTCGTTTCCGCCGCCGCCAGCGTGCCGCTCTGGATGCACCTGTCGCGGCGCACGAGCAAGGCGGTCGCGTGGTTCGCGGCCATGGTGCTGACCGTGGTCTCCTTCGGCGGCGCCGGCCTGATCGGCGAGGGTCAGATGGGTCTGTTCATCGCCGCCGCCGTCCTCACTGGCATGGCGCTGGGCGCCGATTACGGCCTGCCGCCCTCGATCCTCGCCGACATCATCCATGCCGAGGAAGGCGCGGACTCCAAGGGCGAGACCGGCGCCTATTTCGGGCTATGGGCGCTGTCGACCAAGCTCGCCACCGCGGTCGGCGCGGGCCTGTCGCTGCCGGTGGCGGCGATGCTGGGCTTCGATCCCGGCAACCAGAAGTTCGACACCTCGGCGCTGGTCGTCACCTACATCATGCTGCCGATCGCCGTGAAGGTGCTGGCCGGCCTGCTGACCTGGTACGTGCGCATCGAGGCCATGCGCCCCTCGGTGCGCGAGGTGCTGACGCAGGGAAAGTGATAGCCTCGCCGGCATGCGCACGCCGCTCTGGTTCATCGGCTTCGTCCTTGTCCTCGTCGCGCTTGCCGGGCTGTTCAGCCTGCTGATCGAGGACATCGACACCTTCGAGGCGCGCACCGGCCTCTTCGACCGCATCGGCACCTGGATCATCAACGGCCTGGTCGGGGTGGTCGGCCTGTTCTGCGCGCTGGCCGCCCTATCGGTCTTCTTCCCCAAACGTTGGGGACCGAAGGCCGGCATCGGCACGGCGATCGTGTGCACGCTGATCGCGCTGTTCTGCTTCCGCGTGCTGTGGCTGGGCGGCGCGTGAAGCGAACCGCCGGCAAGCCCATCAGGCGATGAACGACAGCGTCTGCGGCTGACGCACGCCAAAATCGCGGTTCAGGCCCCACCATCTCTTCGCCACCGTGCCGAAGACGTTGCGGAAGTCGATGGAGTGCTTGAGGTCGCCGTCCTGCAGGTCGGCGAGCGACGGATAGGCGCCATGCAGGCCGCCCTTCACCGCGCCGCCCATGACGAAGTGCGGCGCCGCGGCGCCGTGATCGGTGCCGCCGCTGGCGTTCTGCTTCACGCGCCGGCCGAACTCCGAATAGGTCATGATCAGCACGTCGTTCCAGCGATCGCCGGCGATCAGGTTGTGACGCAGGGTCGCCAGGCCGCGGCCGAGCTGACCCAGCAGGCGCTCGTGCTGATCGCGCTGGCCGGCGTGGGTGTCGAAACCGCCGAGCGCCACCTTCACGGCCAGCACCGGCACGCGCGCCAGCAGGATGCGCGTGGCGAGCTCGAGCTGGCGCGCGAAGAAGTCCTCGCCGTAGGGCTTGGCGGGCGCGGGCGCACCCTTCATGCGTTCGGCCAGCCCGAGCGAGGCGGCGTGCGTCTCGGCCCGCACCTTCATGATGTGCTGCAGCGCCGGATTGGCCGCCTGCGGCATGCCCATCTCGCGCATCGCCTTGGCCTGGTTGATGAAGTTCTCGGCGTCCTGCATCACGATGGTGTGCAGATCGCCGCCGGTCGCGGGCAGCGCGTTGTTGTCGATGACGACGCTGTCGATGCGGCGGTCGCCCGGCCGCTTCACGCCGGCGAAGGCCTGCGCCAGCCAGCCCTCGGTCAAGGTCTGGCTCGCCGCCGACGCGGTGTCCCAGATCTCGATCGAGCGGAAATGCGAGCGGTTGGGATAGGGATAGCCGACGCCCTGCAGGATCGCCAGATCGCGCGCCTTCCATGATTCCATGATCGGCTCGAGCGCCGGGTTGAGGCCGACGCGCTCGTCGAGCTGCAGCACGCGCTCGCGCGCGATGGCGAGGCCGGGTCGCGCCTGGTGGTAGACGGGCTCGGCGAAGGGCACGAGCGTGTTCATCCCGTCATTGCCGCCCTTGAGCTCGACCAGCACGAGGATGCGATCGAAACGCGGCCCCATGGCCGCCCCCGTGGCGGCTGCGCCCGGACGGTTCTGCGCCCAGGCGGCGCTCGTGCCGAGGGCGACGGCGAAGCCGGACAGGCCGGCAAGCAGGTCACGACGCAACATGGACCGCCTCACTTCAACTGGTAGACGGGATCGAGCAGCAAGGTCGCCACCACCTCGCCGGGTGTGGCATTGGCCGGCAGCGGCGTCAGCGGCGGCAGCGGCAACAGGGCGCGCGTGAGCGTCGGCACGTCGACGCCGGAGAGGCTCGGGCCCAGCCGCGCACTCATGTTGGCGCCGCGCAGGCTGCGGCCTTCCACCGGGCGCGCCATCTCAGGCGGCATCTGCTCGCGCCGATCCATGCGGCGGCCCGGCTTGCCCATCATGCCCGGCGGCATCATGCCGTCGGGGCCATCATCGGCCGATGCCACCGCCGTGGCCTCGACGATGCGGCGCAGGATCTGCTGGCGCATCAGCAGCGAGTTGGTGGTGATCCAGGCTTCGCCGCCGGGCCAGCCCTTCACGTTGGGCGGCTCGAACGGCACCTGTCCCATCGCCTGCATGGCGCGCACCAGCCGGGTCTTCTCCGGCACCGGGATGCCCAGCACCCGCACCGTGCCGACGATCAGCTCGACCGGCGACTTGATCAGCGCGCCGCGATTGGTGCTGTCGCGGAAGGTCGCCGAACTGAACATCGCCTTCATGAGCGGGCGCATCTCGTACTTCGCATCGCGCAGCACGCCGGCCAGGCGCCCGATCTCGGCCTCGTCGGGCTTCAACGACACAAACTCGTGCCACAGCTTGGCGACGACGAACTCCGCCGTGCGCGGCCGCGCCAGGATGATGTCGAGGATATCGCCGCCGTCGAGATCGCCGGTGCGGCCGAGGAAGGTCTTGGCGTTGCGATCATGCGCGCCGGGATAGAAGCGGAAGGCGCCGGTCTCGCGGTCGAGCCCCCAGCCGCTGAAGGCGCGCGCCGCCGCCTTGATGTCGGCCTCGCCATAGTGGCCCTCGCCCAGGGTGAACAGCTCGAGCAGCTCGCGTGCGAAATTCTCGTTGGGCTGGCTGGCGCGGTTCTGCGCGCCGTCGAGATAGAGCAGCATCGCCGGATCGCGCGCGACCTCGCGCAGCAAGGTGGCGAAATTGCCCAGCGCGTGGCGGCGGTACAGCACGTTCTGGCGATACATCGCCGGTGCGAAACGCACCTTCTGCAGGCCCGAGGTAAAATGGTTGTGCCAGAACAGCGTCATGCGCTCGACCAGCGGCTGGTCGGTGCCGATCATCTCCTCGACCCACCAGTTGCGCAGCTCGCGGCCCTGTTCCTGGACCGGGTTGGCGTTGGCCAAAGGCTTGGGCGGCAAATTTCCGGGACGCGCCGGCGATGCCGGCGACGCGCCATCGGCCGGCGGCGTGCCGCCGGCAGCGGCGGCCTGGCGCTTCTGCTGGAACGCGCGCTGCGCCTGGCGTGCCTCGGGCGGCGTGATGCCGATCCACGACGGCGGCGGCGTTACCGCGTCGGGCCGCGCCGTGCGCAGCAGGCGGTCGATGGCCGCGTCGTGCGTCAGCGATTCATAGGCGGCGATCTCCGATGGCGTCGGCCCGAAACCGGTGCGCGACAGCAGGTGGCGCGCGCCGTCGAAGCCGGTACCCGCCGCGCGTGCGGATCGCGTCAGGATCGCCGGCGCGGCGAAGGCCATCAGCGCGGTACCGCCCAGCATGGCGCGGCGTCCCAGCATCGCGGTCACGGCCATGATCGTCCTCCAACTCCTACTTGCGGTCCGGCGGCGGCGCCCGTCGCCCGTCGCGCAGCCCCCGCGGCATGCCCTGTTGGCCCATCGCGCGATTGACCATCACTCGGCGGAAGCGGTTGCGCTGTTCCGCAGGTAACGTCTCGGCGAAGCTCAGCGCGGCCTGTACGCCGTCCTTCTGCAACTGCGTGCGCAACTGGCCGATACGGTCCAATGCGCGATCGATGACGGTGGCGTCGGGCCGTTCCTTGGCCAGTTCGGCGACCAGCACGTCGCGCTGCTGCACCATCTCGCGCACGATGGGTACCGCACGCCGGCGCTGCTCGACAATCATCAGCCGAAGGCCCCGCAGCTGTCCATCGCTGAGACCCAGCTCGCGCGCCACCTCCTGCGGCGACGCGCCGGGTCCGGGCTTGTTGATGGTCGGCATCGGCGCCGGGGCGCCGACACCCGAACCCGGCCGCAGGTCGACCAGCGGCGAGGGCTCGGCGAAATAGCGCGCATGCACGAAGCCGACGACGAAGGCGACGTTCAGCGCCACCGACAGGCCGAGCAGGATCCAGGCGAGGTGCTTGCGCAGCATCAGCGCCTCCCCTGCTCGACAATGTCGATCAAGTCGGGCGGCAGGTTCAGCGCGCCCAGCGGATTGAGCACCAGCTCGACCGCCATGTCGGTACTCTGCGACGAGCGCGCATAGGCCTCCTGCGTGCCGCCGCCCAGCGAGAAGCCGCCGGCGATCACGATCACGAAGGCCGCGCCCACCGCCGCCATCTCCAGCGCCCGGCGCCCGGTGCCAAACAACCCGCCGAACAATCCCGCCAGCCCGCCGTACGTCGTCTTGCGCTCGGCCCCGAAGCCGACCAGCGCCTGGGCGCGCACCACCACCCGGTCGGGCACCGGCGCGCGCCGGGCATCGGCCAGCGCGTTTTGCGTATCGAGCACCGCCTGCAGCGCCCGCGGATACTCGACCAGATGCCGTTCGACGCTTGCCGCGTCCTTCTCCGACAGCCGGCCGTCAAGCCAGGCGGCGATCATCACATCGTCGACCGGCCGACCGGCCGCCGCCGATGCCGTCTCCCGCCCGATCACCTTCGTCCGCCGCCACAGGGCGCGGCCGGACGCGTCGGGCGCGCTCCTCGATCCGTCATCCTGGGTCATGGTTTCGCACTCCGGGGACATCCCCCTTCAGGATACGCTTGGTGAGCCTCGATCATCCCCATCCCCCTAGGTGCTCACGCGGAAATGTTCACGCAAACGCAGCATCGCCTTGTGGTGCGTGCTGCGCACTGTCTGGGCATCGACCCGCAACAGGGCGGCGGCGTCGGCCACCTCCATCTCGCGGTCGTAAAGCAATGCCAGAACAAGGGCCTGGCGCTCGGTCAGCAGGCCCGGCGGGATGCTGAGCTTCTCGACGTGGCGATCCTCGATGGCCACCGCCGCCTCGGGCACGTCGTCGAGCGCCGCGGTCGGCTGGCGTCTTCGCCTGAGGTGGTCGACGGCGCAGGAGCGCGCGATCACGGCCAGCCAGGTCGACAGCGAGGCGCGCGACCGGTCGTAGGATCTCAGGAGCTGCCGCTCGTTGGCGCAGAGCCGGACGAAGACGTCCTGGGCGGCGTCGCCGGCCTCGTCGCCCGACAGGCCATGGGCGGCCACCACGCGGCGCGCCACGGCGTGGATCAGGGGCGCCGCGGCGGCCACGAAGCGGTCCCAGGTCCGCTTGTCGCCGGCCAGCAGGGCGCGGAGGTCGATGTCGTCCAGGGCCGTCACGATCGCGCTCGCAGAGCCTATACGACGCGACCCTCGCATGCATCCCCGGCATGCGGGCAAATCCCTGATTCGGCGTCGCTTTCGTCTGCTATGGTCGCGCCCGCCAGAAAGCCGGGGGAACGTGCGGGCATGAGTGAGAACTTCAATCGCAACCAGCGCATCATCAAGCACGCCGTGCGCGGCAAGGGCGCCGTCGTGGCGCAGAACACGCTGGCGGCGCAGATGGGCGCCCGCACGCTTGCCCGCGGCGGCAACGCCATCGACGCGGCGGTGACCACGGCGATGGCGATCGGCTGCGTCGAGCCGTGGATGAGCGGCATCGGCGGCGTCGGCTACATGGCGATCTGGATCGCCAAGGAGCGCAAGGCCTACATCGTCGACTACGGCGCCATGTCGCCGCGCGGGCTCGACCTGAAGAACTACGCCCTGACCGGCGGCAAGGCGATGGGCGACCTGTTCGGCTGGCCGCCGGTGGTCAACAACAACAACATCATGGGCTACCACTCGATCGCCGTGCCCGGCCAGGTCGACGGCATGGCGACGGCGCTGAAGCGCTTCGGCACCTGGGACTGGAAGCAGGTGATGGACGCCGGCATCGAGCTGGCCGAGCGCGGCATGAGCTGCGACTGGTATGGCACGGCGATGATCACCACGGGCGCGGCCGCGCTCAACCAGTTCGAGACCTCGCGCGCCACTTACCTGCCCAATGGCTTCCCGCCGGTGATCGACTGGGAAGGCAACCCGCCGCGCGTCAAGCTGGGCAATCTGGCCAGCACACTGAAGCGTCTGCGCGACGCCGGCCCACGCGATTATTATGAGGGTCAGATCGCCAAGGATATCGTCGCCGACCTCAACGCCGGCGGCTCGGCGATGGCACTGGAGGATCTCGCCAACTACCACGCCCGCGTGGTCGAGCCGGTGACCTTCGAGCGCAACGGCGCCACCGTGCACACCGTGCCCTACCTCACCGCCGGTCCGACGATGAAGCGCGCCTTCGAGCTGATCGGCGATCGCACCATCGGCGCGGGCGCACCGGACGCCGAGGCGTTCATCGCCATCGCCGAGGGCCTGCACACGGCGTACGAAGAACGCTTCCGCACCATGGGCGACGCGCACACCGATTCGTGCACGACGCATTTCAACGCCGTCGACGCCGAGGGCAACATGGTGGCGCTGACGCAGACCCTGCTGTCGCTGTTCGGCTCGCGCGTGATGCTGCCG
>CAYNOF010000195.1:0-6125 GCA_964398335.1 uncultured Rhizobiaceae bacterium | reverse complement strand
AAGCGGGTCGGTCAGCCGGAGGACATCACGGGCGCCGTATGATTCCTCGCCAGCGACTACGCCGCCTTCATCACCGGCCAGAAGATCAGTGTCTCGGGTGGATTGACGATGGAGGGGTAATGATGAGAAGCTGACTAAGTGAACGCTCAGGGGCAAAAATGGGTGAAAACGCCGAAGTGTTCCAGTACTTCCTGGGGGCCTTGCCGCATTTCCTTGGCTATTTCTGTTTCGCGGCCTTTCTCCTCGGACTGTTCCTGCTGATCTACCTGTGGGTCACGCCCTACGCGGAGATCGAGCTGATCCGCGGCGGCAACCTCGCCGCGGCGCTCAACCTGGGCGGCGCGCTGCTCGGCTTCAGCCTGCCGCTGGCCAGCACCATCGCGCACAGCGTCAGCGTCCTCGACGTCGGTCTGTGGGCGCTGGTCGCGCTGGTCCTGCAGATCGGCGTGCATTTCCTCAGCCGGGTGCTGATCAAGGACATGATCCGGCTGATCGAGAGCGGCATGGTGTCGGTCGGCGCGATGGCCTGCTGCCTGTCGCTCGGCTTCGGCATCCTCAACGCCGCCTGCCTCACCTACTAGGTCGGAGAACCCGTCCATGGCCCGCGCCTCGGCAGTGATCGGCCTTACCATGCTGGGCGCCGCCGGCGCCGGCGCGGCGACGATCCCGTTCATGGGCAGCCCCAGCGTCAGCCTGCGCTGCGATGCGCATCGCTTCCCCACGGTGCAGGCCTGCGAGGCAGCCGGCCACGCCGTCTGCCGGCCCGACGGCACGACCTTCGTGCCGGCCAATTGCTCCACCGGCAGCGGCACCAGCGGCACGCGCTGGTACAACACGCACCCGATCTACTGGTTCGGCAGCGGCCGCGGCGGCACGACGACGACGACAAGTCCCACGCATAGCGGTCCCTCGGTGACGACGACGACGCGCGGCGGCTCGGGCGGCACGACGACGACCGGCGGCGGCACCAGCTCACGCGGCGGCTTCGGCTCCAGCGGGGTCGCGCATGGCGGCTCGAGCTCGTCGTGACCGGAGCGCGTCGTGCAACGTGAATGGTCGCCCGCGCGCGTCGACTGGGAGAAGAAGGTCGAGTCGGTCGGGCTGGAGTTCCACCACCTCGACGGCAAGCCCTACTGGTACGAGCAGGCGCGCTACCGCTTCACCGAGGAGGAAGTCGACGAGCTCGACGACGCCACCGCCGAGCTGCACAAGATGTGTCTCAAGGCCGTCGAGTACGTGGTGAAGAACAAGCTGTGGAAGCCGCTGGCGATCCCCGAGCAGTACGGCCCGTACATCGAATCGGTGTGGTTCCGGCAGGACCCGACCATCGTCGGCCGCTTCGACCTCGCCTATGACGGCAAGTCGCCGCCCAAGCTGCTGGAGTACAACGCCGACACGCCGACCTCGCTGCTCGAGATGGCGGTGGCGCAGTGGTTCTGGATGAAGGACGTGATGCCCGGCGCCGACCAGTTCAACAGCGCGCACGAGAAGCTGATCGACGCCTGGCGCAAGGTCGGCAGCATCCTGCCGCCGGGCGCCGTCGTGCATTTCGCGCGCATCGAGGACGAGCCGGAGGACTGGGTCACCTCGGAGTACATGCGCGATACCTGCGCGCAGGCCGGGCTGAAGACCAAGACGCTCAAGATCGCCGATATCGGCTGGAACGGCTCGCGCTTCACCGACCTCGACGAAGTACCGGTGCAGGTGCTGCACAAGCTCTATCCCTGGGAATGGATGATGCGCGACGAGTTCGGCCGCTTCGTGCTGTCGGACACCACGGCGTTCCTCGAGCCGGCGTGGAAAGCGATACTGTCGAGCAAGGCGATCCTGTCGCTCTTGTGGGAGATGTTCCCCGGCCATCCCAACCTATTGCCGGCCTATTTCGAGGCCGACGCGCGGCTGGGCGAGCGCTACGTGCGCAAGCCGATCCTCGGCCGCGAGGGCCAGAACGTGCAACTGGTCGGCCCCGGCCTCGGCCAGGCGACCCCTGGCACCTACGGCGACGAAGGCTACATCTTCCAGACCTACCAGCCATTGCCGGTGTTCGAGGGCAATCACGTGGTGATCGGCTCGTGGGTGGTCGACGGCGTGCCGGCGGGCATCGGCGTGCGCGAGGACAGCGGCCCGATCCTCAACAACTACAGCCGCTTCGTGCCGCACTATTTCTGAGGCGCGGCGCGCCCTACAAGCCGAGCATCGCCTTGGCCAGCACGTTGCGCTGCACCTCGGAGGAGCCGCCGAAGATCGTCGTCTTGCGCTGGTTGAAATAGCGCGGCGCGGCGTCGTCGCTGTAGCCCGGCCCGACCGGCACCACGTTGGAATCGAAGTTGCGCAGCTCGGTGAAGGGCTGGGCGTAGTTGCCCACCGCCTCGACCGCCAGCTCGGTGAGCTTCTGGCCGACCTCGGTGCCGCGCATCTTCACGACCGAGGCCTGCAGGCCCGGCGAGTCGCCCGATTTCAGCGAGCTGTAGAAGGCGAGCTCGTTCATCTCCACCGCATCGATCTCGATGCGCAGCGCCGCCATCTTCTCGCGCCAGGCCGGATCGACCGCCAGCGGCTTGCCGTCCTTGACCCACAGTTCGGCCAGGTCGTCGAGATGGCGCAGCGACTTGCGAAGGCGCGGGCCGTGCGCCTGGCCGCCGCGCTCGAACTCCAGCAGGTACTTGGCGTAGGTCCAGCCCTTGTTCTCCTCGCCGACGCGGTTCTTCACCGGCACGCGGACGTTGTCGAAGAACACCTGGTTGACCTCGTGCCGCATCGGCGTGCGCGTGCCGTCGGCGAGATAGATCGGGTCGATCTTGATCCCCGGCGACTTCATGTCGATCAGCAGGAAGCTGATCCCCTCCTGCGGTTTGCCCTCGGTCGAGGTGCGCACCAGGCAGAAGATCCAGTCCGCCCAATGCGCGTTGGTGGTCCAGATCTTCTGGCCGTTGACGACGTAGTCGTCGCCGTCACGCACCGCGCGCGTGCGCAGCGAGGCAAGGTCCGAACCCGAGCCCGGCTCGGAATAGCCCTGGCACCACAGCTCCTCGGCGCGCGCGATCGCCGGCAGGAAGCGCTCCTTCTGCCAGTCGCTGCCGTACTTCATCAGCACCGGGGCGACCATCTTCAGGCTGAACGACGACAGGTAGGGCGAGTCCGCGCGCGCCATCTCCATCTCGAAGATGAACTTCTGCGTCGAGTTCCAGCCCGGCCCGCCATGCTCCTTCGGCCAGTTCGGCGTCAGCCAGCCCTTGCCGGCGAGGATCTTCTGCCACTGGATCAGCCGCTCGCGCGAAACGTGACTGCTGCGGCTGCGGCGGGATTCCTCCGCGACCTCCTTCGGCATGTTCTGCTCGATCCAGGTGCGAACCTCGGTCTGGAAGGCGAGTTCCTCTGACGTGAACTGGAGATGCATGCCCTCCTCCCCGCGCTAGAGACCCAGCATCGCCTTGGCCATGATGCCGCGCTGCACTTCCGACGAGCCGCCGTAGATCGTCATCTTGCGGCCGTTGAAGTAGCGCGGTGCCAGCACGTCGGAGCCCTCGGGCCCGATCGGCTCCTCGTTGGAGTTCGGCTTGCGCGGCGCCGGGAACGGCGCGGCGTAGTGCGCCGCGACATCGACGGCGTATTCCTGCACCTGCTGCATCACCTCGGTGCCGCGCAGCTTGATCATCGAGGACAGCGGGCCGGGGTTCTGGCCGCCGCTGAGCTTGGAGTAGAACTCCATCTCGAACATCTCCAGCCCCGAGATCTCGATCTCGGTGCGCGCCAGCTTCTCGCGCCAGGCCGGATCGCGGCCAAGCTTGCTCTCGCCGTTGGCCGCCTCGCCCACCATGCGCTTCAGGCGCTCGAACGAGGAGCGCAGGCGCGGGCTGTACGGGTTGCCGCCGCGCTCGAACTCCAGCAGGTACTTGGCGCAGGTCCAGCCCTTGTTCTCCTCGCCGATGCGCTGGTCGACCGGAACGCGCACGTCGTCGAGGAACACCTGGTTGACCTCGTTGTTGCCGTCGCGGTTGCCGTCGGCGGTGACGATCGGCTCGACCTTCACACCAGGCGTGCTCATCGGGAAGACGACGAAGGAGATGCCGTCCTGCGGCTTGCCCTCGGTCGAGGTGCGCACCAGGCAGAACATCCAATCGGCGATATGCGCGCCGGTGGTCCAGGTCTTCGAGCCGTTGATGACGTAGTGATCGCCGTCACGCACCGCGCGCGTGCGCAGCGAGGCGAGATCGGAGCCCGAGCCCGGCTCGGAGTAGCCCTGGCACCAGATCAGGTCGCTGTGCAGCATCGGCGGCAGGTAGCGCTTCTTCTGCTCGTCGGTGCCGAACTTCATGATCACGGGCGCGCACATCTTGGGCCCGAACGGCGACGTGCCCGGCGCGCCGGCCGTGGCCATCTCCATCTCGAAGATGTACTTCTGCGTCGGCGTCCAACCCGGCCCGCCGAACTCCTTCGGCCAGTTGGTGCACAGCCAGCCCTTCGAGGCGAGACGCTTCTGCCAGTCGAGCAGCCGCTCCTTGGGCATGTGCGCGTTGCGCGCCACCTTGCTCTCGCCGACGATCTCCGGCGTCAGGTTGACCTTGAGCCACTCGCGCACCTCGCCCTGGAAAGCGCGGTCGGCGTCGGTGAAGTTCATGTGCATGGGGGTGATCCTTCCGCCGCTGGCGGCTAGTGCCTATTTTGGCGGCACGGTATCGCCGCGCGGCGGGTCCATCAACCCGGTGCGGCTCGGGGTTTCAACAGGCGGAAGCTTTCGGGCATCGTCATCAAGATGCGTGAGAGGCCGTTGCTGGCCGCCAGCATCATACAATGGTCGGGCGCGGCGACCTGCTCGACGATCGCCAGCCCCGGGCCAATGGAAGCGGCCGCGGCAAGTCGTGTCGGCCGCACACCAGCGGCCGCCAGACGCTTGCGGTAGTTCGCTTCCTTCGGACCATTGTCGCGGTCGTAGCGCCGGCGGTTGATGCAGATCAGCGCCGCATGCTTGAGCACCGACATCGGATCGCGCGCGTAGTGATCGTCATCGTAAAGCGCGTCGAAGAATGCGACGGCCTTCGTGCGCGCCATCAGGTCGGCGCGCATCGCCAGGGCCGAGAGTGCGTGATGACCGCCGCTGAAGCCCGCCAGCAACAGCGGGGCCTGCATGAAAGCCGCAGTGAACGTCGCCGGCGCCCCCAGCAAACGGCGCGTGATCGTCGCGCTCTCGCGCAGCAGCGCGTCGACGCTGCGGCGGGCCTGGAATGGCCCGCCACGCCGATGCTCGCGTGGCGAAAGCGCAATGCGCGGTGCCACGATGATCGCATTTCGATTCGACTCGGCGAGCTGGCGTGCCAGCGCGTGGCGGCACAGCGAGTCCTCGAAGGGGCGCCGGTGTCCGCCGGCGCACAGGCTTTCGAAGCCGTGGAAGAACAGCATGATGAGGAACGGGCGGTCGGCTGCGAAGCCTGCAGGACAGAAGATCGCGACGCGCGGACGCTTCACACCGGCGCTTGGCGAGGTCTTCAGTGGCTGGATTGTCGAGATGATCTCGTGCGGCACGCCTGATCATAGGACGCTATGCTGGCGGGCGGGAGACAAACGCCGGGAGGGCCGCATGGCCAACCGTATCAACCGCGCCATCGAGCTGCTGGGACAGGATCAGGCGATCTACTACGACGGGCCGCACACCGGCCACGTGCTGACCTACGCCCAGGGCCGCGCCGATGCCGAGACCTGGGCCGACTACATCAATGTCGGCATGGAGCACGGCGCCTTCGACATGACCGGGCTGGCCGAGTACATGCGCGGCATGGTCGAGGCCGGACCGACGCGCTCGGGCCACCGCACGCCGGCGGTCATCGTCGAGGCGCCGGTCAACGGCACCGACGAGGCCAATGTGCGCTTCAATGCCTGGCAGTTCCGCCAGATCCTGGGGCGCGGCGTGCACGGCATCCTGCTGTGCCAGGCCGAGACCGCCGACGCGACGCGCGCCTTCGTCGAATCCTGCCGCTATCCGCCCAACCTAATCGGCGTCGATGCCGCCCTGCCCTCGCCCGTCCAGCGCCTGGGCGGCGCGGTGCGGCCGAAGCCCTCGGGCAAGACGCTCGGCATCGGCACGCGCGGTCGCGGCTCGGAGCCGACGGCGGCGCCGGTCTGGGGCATCA
>CAYNOF010000194.1:0-1801 GCA_964398335.1 uncultured Rhizobiaceae bacterium | reverse complement strand
CGCGAGCTGCAGGACCTCGAAACGCGCCTGACCGACCTCTATCAGCGCCGCGACATCGCCGCCAACCGCAACGCCGATGCCGCGACGCTCGCGGCCATCGACGCGCAGATCGGCGACGTCCAGCAGCAGCGCACCGCGGCCGAGGAGGAGGTGCGCAAGACGCTGCCCAACTACTTCCAGCTCGTCGGCGGCCAGGCCGGCTCGCGCGATGTGCTGGGCGTGCTGCGGCCGGGCGAAGGCTTCCTGCACGTCGTGCTGGGCGCGACCCACGGCTACGCCATGCTGGCCCATAACGGTCGCGTCAACGCCTGGCCGGTGGACCTCAATCTCGACAAGGCCGAGGAGATCGTCGCCAAGCTGCGCGGCGCCTTCATGCCCGACGCGCAGGGCCAGCTGCCCAAGTTCGACGTGGCGCTGTCGCACGATCTGTTCAAGCGCGTGCTGGGTCCCGGCCAGCAGCACCTGAAGTCGCTGAAGGCGCTGGTCATCACCACCAACGGCGCGCTGCAGTCGCTGCCCTTCAACCTGCTGGTCGCCTCGCCGCCGCCGGCGATCAACGACTACGGCGACTACAAGAAGGTCGACTGGCTGGCGAAGTGGTTCGCCATGTCCTACGTGCCGGCGCCGCAGTCGCTGGTGCTGCTGCGCAAGCAGGCGGCGCAGTCGAAGGCGCCCAGCGCCTATATCGGCTTCGGCGGCTTCCAGCCGCTGTCGATCGGCGCGGCGAGTTCGCTCGTGGCCGCGTCGCGCGCGCAGTCGCTCAGCCCCGGGCAGCGCTGCGATTCCGATGCGCGCGAGCTCGCCTCGCTGCCGGTGCTGCCGCTGGCCGAGGGCGAGGTGCAGCTCACCGCCAAGCAGCTCGGCGTCGGCCCCGCGGGCACGCGCCTGGGCCGCGCCTTCAGCAAGACCGCGGTGCTGAAAGGCCAGCTCGAGCGCTACAAGATCATCCACCTTGCCGCGCATGCGCTGCTGCCCTCGGAGCTGCGCTGCCTGCAGCAGCCGGTGATCCTGACCGGCACCGGCACCGGGCCGGAGGCGATGATCACCGCGTCCGACCTCGCGGCGATCAAGCTCGACGCCGACATGGTGGTGCTGTCGGCCTGCAACACCGCCGGGCCCGACGGCAAGAGCGCGGGCGAGGCGTTCTCCGGCTTGGCGCGCGCCTTCTTCACCGCCGGCACGCGCGGCCTGATGGCCTCGCACTGGAGCGTCGCCGACGAGTCGACGACCTTGCTGATGATCAATGTGTTGGCAGCTGTAGGCAAAGGCCGCAGCGCTGCCGATGTTTTGCGCGCCGCCCAGCTCGAGATGCTGGAAGGCGCCGGCAAGAATCAGGATCCGGCCGAGTGGGCGCACCCATTCTTCTGGGCGCCCTTCGTCTTCGCCGGCAACACAGGGGCGCCGCAATCCTGAAGTAATTTTGTACCGGCATATGAAATGTGTGCATCCGCCGTGAGCAACTACTCAGTTTTTTGTTGCGAGTCACCCGGCGGAACTGTTAATGTGTTTTCAGCGGTCCCGGACGTACGTCCCGGCAGGGGAGGCATATATGCTTCGACAGATTAAGCTCGCGGGCGTGTTCGCCGCGACGGTCATGGTTGGCGGGGCGGCGATCGCCCTCCAGGCGCAGGCCCAGGTGGTCGATGGGACCAACGGTCGGGTCGGGCGCTGCGACATGTTCAAGGCGCTGGGTCGCGCCCTGCCGCCGGAATGCGGCGGCACCGGCCCGTCGACCGGCGGCGCCACGCGCGGCCGCGTCGTGATCGGCTCGCCTGACGCGGCCAGGCCGGCCGCTGCGCCG
>CAYNOF010000193.1:0-3330 GCA_964398335.1 uncultured Rhizobiaceae bacterium | reverse complement strand
AACTAATGATGCGAGGCAGGCTTGTCAATCCCGCATGAATATAGCGATGAATCGGCGCGTCAGGCCTTTGCCGGTGCGCGCACGCGATCGGGCAGATCGAGTCCCACGCCGACCAGCGTGCCGAACAGGTCGCGCAGCCTCTGCATGTCGGCCTCGGGCAGCGGCGGCCGCAGGATCGACTCGATGTTGGCGCGCAGATGCTCCTGGCGGCCGGTGCCGAACAGCACGACGTCGACGCCCGGCTCGTGGCGCACGAAGCGATAGGCCGCATCGGTCAGGCTGGTGGCGCCGCCGTCGTGGACCAGGAACGACAGCGGCGCGTCGGCCTTCGCGAACTCGGCCGGCACCTGGCCGGCGGCGGCGAGATCGGCCATCGCCTGCTTCAGCGCTTCGGGCCGGCTGAAGATGTTGCGCACCACGAACATCAGCAGGGTGCCGATGCCGCGCTTCTTCGCCGTCGGCAGGATCGCGCGCCGCGCGCCCTGGTTCATCATGCTGTAGGCGAACATCACGACCTCCCACGGCGGCTCGGCGATGGCGCGCGCCATCATCTCCTGCCTGGGATCGTTGGGCCCGGTCTCGGTGATGCCGAGATGGCGCAGCTTGCCCTTCTCCTTCTCGCGCAGCAGCGCCGGCGCAAGCTCTTTCATCGCGTGGTCGTAGTTGGCCGGCGCCACCGCGTGCAGGTGATAGATGTCGACATAATCGGTCTTCAGCAGGCGCAGGGAGTTCTCCAGCGCCTTCACCGCATCCGCGCCCGAGATCGGGCCGCCGGGATTGCGCGAGCGGCATTTCGAGGAGATCACCACCTTGTCGCGCCGCCCGGCGACCGCCTCGCCCACGACATGCTCGGTGGCGTAGGCCTCGGCCGTATCGAGGAAGTTCACGCCCAGATCGAGCGCCGCGCGCACCACCGCGACCGCCTGCGCATCGGTGCTGCCGGTACCCAGGCCGAGCCGGCTGTTGCCGCCGCAGCCGAGACCGGCGACCGAAACCTTGAGGCCGGTGTTGCCCAATGTCGTGTACTGCATCGGAAATCCATTTCCACAAAGATCGTCGCCACCATCATATTGGTGACGGTGGCAGGATGTCTCATACTCTGATCATGAATGATCGGCTCAGGCGGGAAATTGCCAAGCTGTCGCTGGAAGAGCGCGTCGAGCTATTCGAGACCCTTTGGGATGACAGTGAAGACATCCTGGTCGTTCCGACGCTCTCTTGCGAGCACAAGGCGCTATTGGACGAGCGTTACGACGACCATCTTCAGAATCCCGATGCGCCAACCAAGACACTGCAAGAGATCGCCGCCGCACTCGGCGTTAAGCTTTGAGGTACGAGGTCTGCGGCTGTCCGCATCTTTGAGCGATTCCCAAGACTTCCGGCCCGGTTGGCGCTAGCCTTGCAAGGTGCGCTTCCGGGGAGAGTCGCGTGGCTGCCATCCTGTTCCGAAATCTGAAACTGCTCGATCCGCGCTGGACCGCCGCGCGCGGTGGCTATGAGGTGCTGGTCGAGGGCTCGACCATCAAGGAAGTCTCGGACAAGGCGATCAAGGCCTCGAACGCGCGGGTTGTCGATTGCGGCGGGCGCACCTTGATGCCGGGGCTGATCGACTGCCACGTGCACGTGTTCCTGAGCGAGGTGAACATCCGCAACCTCGAAGCGGTGCCGCTCACCCTGCTGACCGCGCGCGCCGCCGACCTGATGCGGGCGATGATCGATCGCGGCTTCACCACCGTGCGCGATACCGGCGGCGCCGATTGGGGCATCAAGACCGCGGTCGAGAGCGGGCTGATCCCGGGCCCTCGGCTGTTCATCTCGGGCCGCGCCATCGGCCCGACCGGCGGCCACAGCGATTCGCGCCGGCGTACCGATACCGGCGCGAACTGCGGCTGCTGCAACGCCATGGTCTATGCCATGGCGATCGCCGACGGTGCCGACGCGGTGCGCAAGACGGTGCGCGAGCAGATGCGCCAGGGGGCAGACCAGATCAAGATCATGTGCTCCGGCGGTGTCGCCTCGCCCTATGACCCGCTCGACTCGCTGCAGTTCTCGCCGGCCGAGATCGCGGCGGCCACCGACGAGGCCGGGAATTTCGGCCGCTACGTGCTGGCGCATGCCTACACGCCGGAGGCCATCACGCGCGCGGTCAGCAACGGCGTGCGCACTATCGAGCACGGCAACCTGATCGACGCGAAGTCGGCGAAGCTGCTGGCCTCGAAGGGCGGCTTCATGATCGCCAACCTCGTCACCTATTTCGTGATGAAGGAGCGCGCGGCGCAGTTCGGCATGACCAGGGACATGCTCGACAAGAACGACCTGGTGATGGACGGCGCGCTGCGGTCGCTGGAGATCTGCAAGCGCGCCGGCGTCGAGGTCGGCTATGGCAGCGACCTGCTGGGCCAGTTGCAGGTCGAGCAGAGCCGCGAGTTCATCTATCGCGCCGAGGTGCTGAAGCCGCTGGAGATCATCCGGCAGGCGACCCTGGTCGGCGCGAAGATCCTGCGCCAGGAGGGCAAGCTCGGCATCGTCGAGCCCGGCGCCTTCGCCGACCTGATCCTGGTCGACGGCGATCCGCTGAAGAAGCTCGAGCTGTTCCTCGATCAGGGCGCGCATCTGCCGGTGATCATGAAGGCCGGGCAGTTCCACAAGAACACGCTGAAGTAGGCGCAGGGGAAGATCGATGTTGCTGTTCAGGAACCTGCGTCTGCTCGATCCGCGCTGGACCGAGGCGCGCGGCGGCTACGAGGTGCTGGTCGAGGGCGATCGCATCAGGGAGGTCTCGGCCAAGCCGATCAAGGCAGCCAAGGCATCGGTGGTCGACTGCGGCGGCGGCACCCTGATGCCCGGCCTGATCGACTGCCACGTGCACACGCATCACAGCGAGGTCTACATCAACCGCATGGAGGCGGTGCCGCTGACCCTGATGATGGCGCGCTCGACCGGCCGGCTGAAGCGCATGATCGATCGCGGCTTCACCACGGTGCGCGATGCCGGCGGCGCCGACTGGGGCACCAAGGCCGCGGTCGACAGCGGCCTGATCCCCGGGCCGCGCATGTTCATCTCGTGCCGCTCCATCGGGCCCACCGGCGGCCACAACGATCGCAACCGGCGCACCGACTTCACCGGCCCGCCCTGCCTGTGCTGCAACGGCATGGTGTTCATCCGCTGCATCGCCGACGGCGCCGACGAGGTGCGCAAGGCGGCGCGCGAGCAGATGCGCCAGGGCGCCGACCAGGTGAAGCTGATGGTCTCCGGCGGCGTCGCCTCGCCCTACGATCCGCTGGAATCGATCCAGTTCACCATCGAGGAGATCACCGCCGCCGTCGAGGA
>CAYNOF010000192.1:0-1375 GCA_964398335.1 uncultured Rhizobiaceae bacterium | reverse complement strand
CGACCATCGCCAGCACCACCACCGACAGGACGTGGATGATGCCGAAGGGTCCGACGAAACGCAGCAGCGTGGCGGGCATCAGCAGGGAGCTCAACGCGGCCACCACCATCAGCGCCATCCACACCCGGCCGGTCGCACGGTGCACCGGTGTGCCCTTGGGCTGCACGAACATCCAGATGCCCAGCGCGGCGGCGCCCAGCACCGATACCACATGGACCTGGGTGACCAGCGGCGAGACGGCGAAAGGCTCGAGAGTCATCGGGCGCTCCCCGCCCGGCAAGCGTTGCTCCCGCGCCGCCGAGCCGATAAGTTGTCAGCGCCAACATAACCAACCCCGGAATGTTGTCAATGCCAACTTCGCGTGCCCGTTCGAAGCCCGTCGACCGCTATCACCACGGCGATCTGCGCGCCGCGCTGATGCGCGAGGCAGGCCGCATGCTGGCGTCGGCCGGGCCGGAGGCGCTCAGCCTGCGCGAGCTGGCGCGGGCGCTCGGCGTGTCGCACAACGCGCCCTACAAGCACTTCGCGAATCGCGAGGCGCTGCTGGCGGCGCTGGCGGCCGAAGGCTTCCGCGACCTCACGGCCGAGGGCCACGACGCGGCGAGCGATGCGCCGCCCGGCGAGGGCATGCGCGCACGGGCGCTGGCCTATATCCGCTTCGCCCTGCGCCATCCGGCGGTCTTCAAGCTGATGTTCTCGCGCGACATCAAAGGCCGTGCCCATGCCGAGCTGGGCGAGGCGGCACGTGACGGCTTCTTCGCCCTGCGCCAGGCGGTTGCCGGCGGTGCCACCGACCGCGCTGCCAACGATACGGCACTGGCCGCCTGGGCCTTCGTGCACGGCATCGCCCATCTGCTGATCGACCAGCAGATCCCGGAAACGCTGCGCGCCGGCCGCACGCCGGAGGACATGGCACGCGCGATGATGCAGGCCTTCGGGCGCCCGCGACGCGAAAGCTGATAACGGCGCGGCTCGCGGCGCGGAACGACGGACGTCGGTCGTATGGACGGCAAAGGGCGCATCGAGGACAGTCCGCGCCCTTACGCCAACCTGACCGTCCGGAGTTCCGTCATGTCCCGCTTGTCCATCGGCCGTCGCCACGTCCTGGCGATGGGTGCCGCCGCCACGCTCGCGGCGCCGCAGGTGGCACGCGGCCAGGCGCGCTGGAAGCCCGAGCGGCCGATCGTGATCTACAACCCCTTCGCCGCCGGTGGTGCCACCGACATCCACATCCGCTTCCTCGCCGAGCGCGTCACGAAGATGCTGGGCCAGCAGGTGCTGGTCGACATCAAGGCGGGTGCCGCCGGCACGCTGGCACCGGCGCAGATCGTCCACGCCAAGCCCGACGGGCATGCGCTGGCCTGCATGAGCATCA
>CAYNOF010000191.1:0-1743 GCA_964398335.1 uncultured Rhizobiaceae bacterium | reverse complement strand
CGATCAGCTTCAGGCGTTTGACGTACTTCTTGCGCTTGGCTTCCGAGGTCGTGTCGCGCAGGTCCTCGCGCAGCTTCTCACGCTCGGCCTCGAGGTTGATCTCGGACAGCATGTCCTTGATCGCCTCGGCGCCGATCATGGCGGTGAACGCCTCTTCGCCGTGGTCCTCCTGCGCCTTGATGTACATGTCCTCGGACAGGAGCTGGCCGCGCTTCAACGGCGTCAGGCCGGGCTCGGTGACGACGTAGTTCTCGAAGTAGAGGATCCGCTCGAGGTCCTTGAGCGTCATGTCGAGCAGCAGGCCGATGCGGCTGGGCAGCGACTTCATGAACCAGATGTGCGCCACCGGCGAGGCCAGCTCGATGTGGCCCATGCGCTCGCGGCGCACCTTGGTGAGCGTCACCTCGACGCCGCACTTCTCGCAGATGATGCCGCGGAACTTCATCCGCTTGTACTTGCCGCACAGGCACTCGTAGTCCTTGATCGGCCCGAAGATGCGGGCGCAGAACAGGCCGTCCCGCTCCGGCTTGAAGGTGCGGTAGTTGATGGTTTCCGGCTTCTTGATCTCGCCGAAGCTCCAGGAGCGGATGCGCTCCGGCGAAGCGATGGCGATACGGATGTGGTCGAAGCTCTGGGTGCCCTGCGGCTGGCCCAGGATGTTCACAAGGTCGGTCATGGTCCGCTGCTCCTGTTATGGGCGCGATATCGCGACGTGAGGGGTAGGAGGGCCCGCGGGCCCTCCCCGTTTCTTAGATGGCTTTCTGCTCGAGCTCGACGTTGAGGCAGAGCGAACGCAGCTCCTTGACGAGCACGTTGAACGATTCGGGGATACCCGCCTCGACCGTGTCGTCGCCGCGCACGATGGCCTCGTAGACCTTGGTGCGGCCGGAGACGTCGTCGGACTTCACCGTCAGCATCTCCTGCAGGGTGTAGGCCGCGCCGTAGGCTTCCAGCGCCCAGACCTCCATCTCGCCGAAGCGCTGTCCGCCGAACTGCGCCTTGCCGCCCAGCGGCTGCTGGGTGACCAGCGAGTACGGGCCGATCGAGCGCGCGTGGATCTTGTCGTCCACCAGGTGGTGCAGCTTCAGCATGTAGATGTAGCCGACGGTCACCTTGCGGTGGAACGTCTCGCCGGTGCGGCCGTCGATCAGGGTGACCTGGCCCGAGGTGTCGAGCCCGGCCTCGCGCAGCATGTCGACGATGTCGCCCTCGTGGGCACCGTCGAACACCGGCGAGGCGAACGGCACGCCGCCCTTGAGGTTCTCGGCGAGCGTCAGCGTCTGCTCGTCGTCGAGCTCGGCGATGTCGCTCTTGTAGATCTTCTCGCCGTAGACCTCGCGCAGGGTCTTGCGCACGTTGCCGGCGGCCGCCTTCTCGCCCTTGGCGGCGACGACGATGTCGCCGATCTTGCGGCCCAGGCCCGCCGCGGCCCATCCGAGATGGGTCTCGAGGATCTGGCCCACGTTCATGCGCGAGGGCACACCCAGCGGGTTGAGCACGATGTCGACGTGACGCCCGTCGGGCAGGTACGGCATGTCCTCGATCGGCATGATCTTGGAGATGACGCCCTTGTTGCCGTGACGGCCGGCCATCTTGTCGCCGGGCTGCAGCTTGCGCTTCACCGCGACGAAGACCTTGACCATCTTCATCACGCCGGGCGGCAGCTCGTCGCCGCGCTGCAGCTTGTCGACCTTGTTCTCGAAGCGGTCCTGCAGGCGCTTCATGGAGTCGTCGAACTGCTTG
>CAYNOF010000190.1:0-3727 GCA_964398335.1 uncultured Rhizobiaceae bacterium | reverse complement strand
CCGGCTCGAGCCGGGGGGCGATGGCGCCGGCGTCGAGGCGCGTCATGTCTAGCAGATTGCCGACGAAGCGGTTCAGCCGCTCGGCCTCCTCCTGCGCGGTCACCAGCAGCTCCTGGCGTGCCGTCTCGTCGTAGCCGGCATAGCTGCGCAGGCTGGAGATCGCGCCGATGATCGAGGCCAAGGGCGTGCGCAGGTCGTGCGACACCGAGGCCAGCATCGCCGAGCGCACCCGCTCGCGCTCGGCGGCGACGCGCTCCTCGTTGACCTGCTCGACCAGCAGCATCTTCTCGATCGCCACCGCCACCTGGTCGGTCAGCGCATCGAGCAGGCGGCGCTGCTCGGGCGATAGCGGGCCCTCCTGCTCGCGCGGCAGCACGCCCAGCAGCGCCACCTTGCCCTGCGCCGTGCCCAGCGGCAGGAACAGGCGGCGGCCGCCGGGCAGGGTGTCGGTACCGGCACCGGTGGGCTGATCGTGATCCCACGACCAGCGCGCGGCGGCGAGGTCGGCCTCGTCGATCTCGTCCTCGGGCGGGAAGGCGGCGCGCACCTGCAGGCGCGAGGCGGCATCGCCGCGCCGCTCGGGCATCAGCACCACGACCTCGACCTTCAAGGTGCGCGCGAGCTGCGCCACCACGACCCACAGCAGATCGTCGAGCGTCGTGACGTCGGCGAGCTTGCGGCCGAAGCCATAGAGATCGGCGCTGCGCCTCGCCTCGGCGCGCAGGCGCACGGTCTGGGTGCGCAGCCGCGAGGCCAATGCGCTGGCCAGGAAGGCGATGAACAGCAGGAAGAACAGCGCCACCACGTTGTGCGGGTCGGCGATGGTGAAGGTGTAGAGCGGCGCCAGGAAAAAGAAGTTGTAGGACAGCACCGCCAGGATCGCGGCGACGCTCGAGGCCATCAGTCCGTGGCGCATGGCGGCGATGAACACCGGCACGACGAAGACCAGCGAGACGTTGGAGATCGGCACCTGACTGTGGATGCCGATGCCCGCCGCGGTCGCCAGCGCCACCATGACCGTGCCCTCCAGCAGGGCCCATGGATCGATGGCGCGGCGCGGCCGCGCGGCCGGCGGCGGCGTTGTGGCGGGGCCGCCGCTGCTGGGCGCGATCTCGATGGCGATACCGCCGGCGTTGCGCACCAGGCGGTCGACCACCGAGCCGTGGCGCAGCTCGAACAGCCTGGAGCGCTGCGACTTGCCGATGACGATGCGGGTGATGTTGTTCTGACGGCAGAACGCCAGTACCTCCTCGTCGATGATGCGGCCGGGCACGATGTGGACCTCCGCGTCCAATCGCTCGGCCAGGCGCTGGGCCTCGATCAGGGCGGCGCGCTCGGTGTCGTTGAGCACGGCGTGGCGCTCGTTCTCGACGTAGAGCGCCAGCAGCGGCGCGCGCAGCCGGTCGGCGGTGCGGCGCGCGGCGCGCACCACGTCGAGCGCCTGCGGCGAGGGGTCGAGGCAGGCCAGCACGCGCTCGCCCGCCGCCCACGGCCCCTCGATGGCGTGCTGGCGCATGTAGTCGCGCATCTCGGCGTCGACGCGCTGCGCGGTGCGGCGCAGCGCCAGCTCGCGCAGGGCGGCGAGATTGCCGGGCTGGAAGAAGTGCTTGAGCGCCCGCTCGGCCTGGCTGCGGACATAGACCTTGCCCTCGCTCAAACGCTGGATCAGCTCGCCGGGCGTGGTGTCGACCACCTCGATCTCGTCGGCGAGGTCGATGATCGAGTCGGGCACCGTCTCGCGCACGCGCACGCGGGTGATCTTGGCGACCACGTCGTTGAGGCTCTCGACGTGCTGCACGTTGAGCGTGCTGTAGACGTCGATGCCGGCATCGAGCAGCTCGACGACGTCGAGGTAGCGCTTGGGATGGCGGCTGCCGGGCGCGTTGGTGTGCGCCAGCTCGTCGACCAGCGCCAGCTTCGGATGGCGCCCGAGCAGCGCGTCGAGGTCGAGCTCATCGAGCGTGCGGCCCTTGTATTCGATGACGCGGCGCGGCAGCACCTCCAGCCCGTCGAGCAGCGCCTGGGTCTCGGCGCGGCCATGCGTCTCGACCACGCCGACGACGATCTCGACGCCCTCGGCCTGCTTGCGCCGCGCCGCCTGCAGCATCTCGTAGGTCTTGCCCACGCCGGGCGCCGCGCCGAGGAAGATCTTGAGCTTGCCGCGGCCCTCGCGGCGCGCGGCCTCGAGCAGCGCCTCGGGGTTCGGGCGGGCAGGATCGGTGGCGCGGGCGGTGTCGGGCATCGCTGCCGGCAGTCTACAGCCTGCGCGGCGCGCCGGTCACGGCGTCGGTGCGCCTGCGGCCACTCTCGGCAGGATGAACCACGGCGCAACGACCGCGGCCAGCACCCAGAAGGCGGCGAGGTCGAGCGTGGTGAGCCGCCTCGGATCGTTCATCATCCGCGCCACCACGGCGGCCGCCGGCCGCGGATCGCGCGCCAGGGCCTGGCGGAAGCGGATCGACCACAGATGCATCACGCCATAGATCGCGGCGATGGCGAACGCGGTTTCGCGCATCTGTGCGGGCTCGATATCAGAACGGCGGCCGAGCCCGATCATCATCATGCACAGCGTCAGCGTGATCAGCAGGATCCGGATGTTGTTGGCCCGGATCCAGGCGTCGATGCCTGCCTGCGAGGCAGGCACCGGAGAGAAGGTGAAGGGGGCGCGCAACACGCTATTCCATTCTCATTTCGTGGCGGTGCCGCCCGCTGCCTTGCCGGCTGCCTCGTCGAGCGCGAGGTTGAGCAGCAGCACGTTGACGCGCGGCTCGCCGATCAGGCCCAGCAGGCGTCCCTCGATGCGCTCGTTGACCAGGGCGCGCACGCGCTCCTCGGGCAGGCCGCGCGCCTTGGCGACGCGCGGCACCTGAAGCATCGCCGCCGCCGGGCTGATATGCGGATCGAGCCCGCTGCCCGAGGTCGTGACGAGGTCGACCGGGATCGGCGCGCTGGTTTCCTTGCGCAGGGCTTCGACGTCGCCCTTGACGCGCTCGTTCAGCGCCTTCGCGGTCGGGCCGAGGTTCGAGCCGCTCGAGGAGCTGGCGTCGAAACCCTTCTCGCCCGCCGCCGAGGGGCGGGGGTGGAAGTACTTGTCGCCGGCGAAGGCCTGCGCCAGCAGCGCGGAGCCGACGACCTTGTCGCCGACGCGCACCAGGCTGCCGCGCGCCTCGCTTGGGAACACCGCCTCGGCGATGCCGGTGGTGAGCAGCGGATAGACGATGCCCACGAGCACGGTCATCAGGCCGAGCAGCACGAGGGCGGGACGAAGATGGCGGAACATGGTCTCCACTCCTGCCGTCACGCCAGCCCGACGGCGGCGACGGCGATGTCGATGATCTTGATGCCGACGAACGGTGCGACGATGCCGCCGACACCGTAGATCAGCAGATTGCGGCGCAAGAGCTCGTTGGCCGGCGCGGCGCGGTACTGCACGCCCTTCAGCGCCAGCGGGATCAGCGCGACGATGATCAGCGCGTTGAAGATGATCGCCGAGAGGATCGCGCTCTGCGGCGTCGCCAGCCCCATGACGTTGAGCAGGCCGAGCTGCGGGTAGAAGGCGATGAACATCGCCGGGATGATGGCGAAGTACTTCGCCACGTCGTTGGCGACGGAGAACGTGGTGAGCGCGCCGCGCGTCATCAAGAGCTGTTTGCCGATCTCGACGATCTCGATCAGCTTGGTCGGGTTCGAATCGAGGTCGACCATGTTGCCGGCCTCGCGCGCCGCC
>CAYNOF010000189.1:0-7932 GCA_964398335.1 uncultured Rhizobiaceae bacterium | reverse complement strand
CGCCAGATCCTCTCGGCGGTGAAGATGGCGACGACGCTGGAGCGCATCGCCGACTACGCCAAGAACAACGCCAAGCGCTCGATCGTGCTGATGCAGGGCTCGGTCCCGCCGCGCGCCATGACCGGCATCGACCGCATCGGTCGCCTGGTGCAGGGGCTTCTGACCGACGTGCTCGACGCCTTCTCCAAGAGCGATGCGGCGGCAGCCGAGGCGGTGTGGCGCCGCGACGAGGAGATCGACGACGCCTACAACGGCCTGTTCCGCGAACTGCTCACCTACATGATGGAAGACCCGCGGACCATCACCGCCGGCACCCATCTGATGTTCATGGCCAAGAACATCGAGCGCATCGGCGATCACGTCACCAACATCGCCGAGCTGATCGTCTTCCGCGTCACCGGTGCGTCGTTCGCGACCGACCGGCCCAAGGGCGGCGGCCAGATCTATCAGACAGCCTGACCAACCCCAGCTAGAGAGCGCGTCAGACCCTCATGAACGCGATCCAGCCGCACATCCTGCTCGTCGAGGACGAGAAGTCCCTCGTCGAGCTGCTTCGCTACAACCTCGAACAATCCGGCTACCGCGTCTCGGTGGCGACCAACGGCGAGGAAGCCCTGACTTCGGTCGCCGACGATCGGCCCGACCTCGTGCTGCTCGACTGGATGCTGCCGCTGATGTCGGGCCTGGAGGTCTGTCGCCAGCTGCGCCGCCAGCCGACCACGTCGAACATCCCGATCATCATGCTGACCGCGCGCGGCGAGGAGGGCGACCGCATCCGCGGGCTGGATGCCGGCGCCGACGACTACGTCTCCAAGCCATTCTCGCCCAGCGAGCTGGTGGCGCGCATCCGCGCCGTGCTGCGTCGCATCCGCCCGGCTTTGGCCGACGAGGTGCTGGAATACGCCGACATCGCCATGGACCTCGTGCAGCACCGCGTCCTGCGCGGCGGCAAGCCGGTGCATCTCGGACCCACCGAGTTCCGCCTGCTGCGGCATTTCATGGAGCATCCCGGCCGCGTCTTCTCGCGCGAACAGCTGCTCGATGCGGTGTGGGGCCGCGACGTCTATGTCGAGGCGCGCACCGTCGACGTGCATATCCGCCGGCTCAGGGTGGCGCTGAACGGCGATGTCCATGCCGACGTGATCCGCACCGTTCGCGCCGCCGGCTACGCGCTGGACGTCCAGCAGGCGTGACGCTGCCCGACCGTTTGTCGGGACCATGTGAAACCATGTGAAATCGCGGCCGGCCGGTGGATTCCGTCACACGGCTGTCGCCCGGCCGACACGGTCGGATCACGCGGGATAGGCATTGTGCCGCAGGTATAGGGCGTTCGCGGCGGCTCTTCCCCGTTTTCCGCCGACGGGCGCTAGCCTTGGCCCTCTCGTCCCCTGCGACGAGGGGGCTTTTTCTTGACCGGTCGGCCGGACTATCCGTGGTGTCACGGAACGGTTAGAAGACCGCCCAACGGGGTTCGGGCAGGCCCAGACGGTGGGCCGGCGCCATCCCCGGGGAGAGATAGAGGAGACATCCAGGATGAACCGCCGCAAATTCGTCAAGCGGGCCGGCGTTGGGGGCGCAGCCGCTGCTTCTTTGCTCGCCGCACCAGCGATCGCGCAATCCATGCCCGAGGTGAAGTGGCGCCTGGCGTCGAGCTTCCCCAAGAGCCTCGACACCATCTTCGGCGCCGGCGAGAACTTCGCCAAGCGTGTCGCGGCGCTGACCGACAACAAGTTCCAGATCCGTGTCTTCGCCGCCGGCGAGATCGTGCCCGGCCTGCAGGTCGTCGATGCCGTCCAGAACGAGACGGTCGAGTGCGGCCACACGGCAGCCTACTACTACGTCGGCAAGGACCCGACCTTTGCCTTCGACACGGCGGTGCCGTTCGGCCTGAACACCCGCCAGCACAATGCCTGGGTCTACCATGGCGGCGGGCTCGAGCTGATGCGCGAGTTCTACAAGGACTACAAGATGACGTCGTTCCTGATGTCGCACACCGGTGCGCAGATGGGCGGCTGGTTCCGCAAGGAGATCAAGACTCCGGACGACCTCAAGGGCGTCAAGATGCGTATCGGCGGTTTCGCCGGCCAGGTGCTGACCAAGCTCGGCGTCGTGCCGCAGCAGATCGCCGGCGGCGACATCTATCCGGCGCTGGAGAAGTGCACGATCGACGCCGCCGAATGGGTCGGCCCCTACGACGACCAGAAGCTGGGCTTCAACAAGGTCGCGCCGCACTACTACTACCCCGGATGGTGGGAAGGCGGCGCTGCGCTGTCGCTCTATGTCGGCCTGAAGGCGTGGGACGCGCTGCCGCCGTTGTACAAGGAGGTGGTCGCATCGGCCTGCGGCGAAACCGCGGACTGGTCGGTGGCCAAGTACGATACGCAGAACCCGAAGGCCCTGCGTGAGCTGGTTGCCGGCGGCACCAAGCTGGCGCCGTTCTCGGCCGCCGTGCTCGAGGCCTGCTACAACGCCGCCGTCGAGCTCTACACCGAGACCAGCGCCAAGAACGCCAAGTTCAAGAAGGTCTACGATTCGTGGAAGCAGTTCCGCAACGAGCAGGTGCTGTGGTTCCGCGTCGCCGAGGGTACTTTCGACAACTTCATGGGCCGCATGTCGGCGCAGAACAAGCTCTGAGCCATACGCTCCCGGCAGGAAAGCCCCGCTTCGGCGGGGCTTTTCTTTTCAGCGGCTGGTCATTAATCCCGCCCGCATCGTTGCGCAGTAACTGGAGTAGTTTTCGCATGAACAGGCGTAATTTTGTCCGCGCTGCCGGTGTCGGCGCGGTCGGCACGACCCTGGCGGCGCCGGCGCTGGCCCAGGCGCTGCCCGAGGTGAAGTGGCGGCTGACCTCGAGCTTCCCCAAATCGCTCGACACCTTGTTCGGCGGCGCCGAGGCCTTCGCCAAGCGCGTCGCGCAGCTTACCAACAACAAGTTCGAGATCCGCATCCACGCGCCGGGCGAGGTGGTGCCGGCGCTGCAGGCGCTCGACGCCGTGCAGAACGGCACCGTCGAGATGGCCCAGACCGCCGGGTATTACTTCGTCGGCACGGATCCGACCCTGGCCTTCGACGCCGCCGTGCCCTTCGGCCTGACGGTGCGCCAGCAGACGGCGTGGATGCGCTACGGCGGCGGCCTGGCGCTGATGCGCGAGGTCTACAAGGGCTACAACGCCATCAACTTCCCGGGCGGCAACACCGGCGCGCAGATGGGCGGCTGGTTCCGCAAGGAAATCAAGAGCGTCGAGGACCTCAAGGGCCTGAAGTTCCGCATCGCCGGCATCGCCGGCGACGTGTGGGCCAAGCTCGGCGCCGTGCCGCAGCAGCTGGCCGGCGGCGACATCTACCCGGCGCTGGAGCGTGGCACGGTCGATGCCGCCGAATGGGTCGGTCCCTACGACGACGAGAAGCTCGGCTTCGTGAAGGTGGCGCCGTTCTACTACTACCCGGGCTTCTGGGAGGGCAGCACGCAGCTGTCGTTCCTGGTCAACATCGCCAAGTGGGAGAGCCTGCCGGCCGAGTATCAGAACGTGATCGAGGTGGCCTCGGCCGAATCGGCGCTCGACGTCACGGCGCACTACGACCACCTCAACGCGACGGCGCTGAAGCGTCTGGCGGCTGCCGGCGCGCAGTTGCGGCCGTTCTCGGCGCCGGTGCTCGATGCCTGCTTCAAGGCGACCGAGGAGCTTTACGCCGAAATCTCCGCAAAGAACGCCAAGTTCAAGAAAGTATTCGACTCCTGGAAGCAGTACCGCACCGAGCAGGCGCTGTGGTTCCGCGTCGCCGAGAACACGTTCGACAACTTCATGGGACGCATGTCGGCGCAGAACAAGGTCTGAGCCGCGCCGCCGGAGAAAACAGGAAAAGCCCCGCTCAGGCGGGGCTTTTTCTTGGGCCGGCTTCTTGGGGCCGGCTTTGACAAAACGGTGTCGCGTGTCACAGTGCGATACGCCCGGGGGAGGGGGACGGGACCTTCCGTGGCCTCCTGGGGGCAGAAACCTAGAGTCGCTTGGGAGGGCATTCTGGTCATGAATCGGCGTAAATTTGTAAAGCAGGCTGGCGTCGGCGCGACAGCGGTGGCGGCCGGATCGGTCGCGGCACCGGCCATCGCGCAGTCGATGCCGGAAATCAAATGGCGTCTGACGTCGAGCTTCCCGAAGTCGCTCGACACGCTCTACGGCGGGTCCGAGCTCTTCGCCAAGATCATCGGCGAGATGTCGGACAACAAGTTCCAGATCCGTGTCTTCGCGGCCGGCGAGATCGTGCCCGGCCTGCAGGTTGCCGACGCGGTGCAGAACGCCACCGTCGAGATGGGGCAGACGGCGGCGTATTACTACTTCGGCAAGGATCCGAGCTTCGTGTTCGAGACCGGTCTGCCGTTCTCGGTCAACCAGCGCCAGCTCTACGCCTGGCTGACCCACGGCAATGGCAGCGCGCTGATCAACGAGTTCTACAAATCCTACGGCTTCACCAGTTACGTCTTCGGCGGCACGGGCGCGCAGATGGGCGGCTGGTTCCGCAAGGAGATCAACTCGCTCGACGATTTGAAGGGTCTGAAGTTCCGCGTCGGCGGTTTCGCCGGCCTGATCCTGACCAATCTCGGCGTCGTGCCGCAGCAGATCGCCGGCGGCGACATCTACCCCGCGCTCGAGAAGGGCACGATCGATGCCTGCGAGTGGGTCGGCCCGTATGACGACGAGAAGCTCGGCTTCAACAAGGTCGCCAAGTACTACTACTATCCGGGCTGGTGGGAAGGCTGCTCGGGCGGTTCGCTGTATGTGAACAACAAGGCGCTCGAGAGCCTGCCGGCCTCGTACAAGAAGATGATCGAGGCTGCCGCCGGCCTGGTCACGAGCTGGATGGTGCCGAAGTACGACGCGCTGAATCCGGCTGCGCTGAAGCGCCTGGTCGCTTCCGGCACCGTGCTGAAGCCGTTCCCGCGCCCGGTGCTCGAAGCCTGCTTCGATGCGTCCTACAAGTACTACGACGAGCTGTCGACCAAGAATGCCAACTTCAAGAAGATCTACGACAGCCTCAAGGAGTTCCGCGCCGACCAGAACCTGTGGTTCCGCGTCGCCGAGAACACCTTCGACAACTTCAACTTCTCGATGTCCGCGCGCGGCCGCTGACGCCACGCTCTGCCGTTCCGGCCGAAACCCCGAAGCCCCGCCATCCGGCGGGGCTTCTTTTTTGCCTGACGGAATGCTGTCAACGGTGCCAGAATGCCCTGACCCCCGCACCAAGACGGGGCTCAGGGAGGATATTTCATGCAACGCCGCAACCTCGCGAGAGGCGGCGCTACGGGTGCTGCCGCGACCGTTGCGACGAGCATCCTCGCACCGGCGATTGCTCAGTCGACGCCGGGGCTGAAATGGCGTCTGACATCGAGCTTTCCCAGATCGCTCGACTCGGCCGGTGCCTACTACGTCGGCAAGGATCCCGCCTTCGCCATCGATACGGCGCTGCCCTTCGCCACCAACGCGCGCCGGCGGGAGGCGTGGATGCGACGGAGCGGCGGGCGCGAGCCGGTCGCTGGCGGCACCAGGCCGTCGGCCTTACCGCAGGCGGTGATGGAATCGGCGTTCGCCGCGTCCAACGAGCTCCATGCCGAGCTCCCGGCCAGGAACGCCCTGTTCAAGAAGATCTATGACGCGTGGCGCCTGTTCCGCAACGAGGGGATCCTGTGGTTCCGCGTCTGCGAGGGCAGCTTCGACAACTTCATGGCGCGCATGTCGGCCGCCGGCGAGCTGTAGTCGCGTAGTACAGCGCAAAACACATCAGGGAGGGTTTCAACCCATGCATCGACGCAGGTTCGTGAAAGCGGCCGGCGTCGGTGCGGCGGCCGTTTCGGTTGCCGCACCGGCCCTGGCCCAAGGCTCGCCCGAGCTGAAATGGCGATTGACCTCGAGCTTCCCCAAATCGCTCGACACCTTGTGGGGCGGCGCCGAGAAATTCTGCACGCGGGTGAGCGAGCTCACCGACGGCAAGTTCAAGATCACGCCCTTCGCCTCGGGCGAGATCGTGCCCGGCTTCCAGGTGCTCGACGCCTGCCAGAACGGCACGGTCGAGATCGGCCAGACCGCAGCCTATTACTACATCGGCAAGGATATCACCTTCACCTTCGACACCGCCGTGCCGTTCGGGCTCAACAGCCGCCAGCACGTCGCGTGGTGGATGCATGGCGGTGGCCGCCAGCTGATGGACGAGTTCTACAAGGACTACGGCGTCGTCGGCCACCTGATGGGCGGCACCGGCGCGCAGATGGGCGGCTGGTATCGCAAGGAGATCAAGACCGTCGACGACCTGAAGGGCCTGAAGTTCCGCGTCGGCGGCTTCGCCGGCCAGATCCTCGGCAAGCTCGGCGTCATCGCCCAGCAGATCCCCGGCGGCGATATCTACCCGGCACTGGAGAAGGGCACGATCGATGCCGCCGAGTGGGTCGGCCCGTATGACGACGAGAAGCTCGGCTTCAACAAGATCGCGCCCTACTACTATTACCCCGGCTGGTGGGAAGGCACCGGCATGGGCACCGCCTATATCAACCAGAAAGCGTGGAATTCGTTGCCGCCGCTGTACCAGAAGGCGATCGAGGTCTCGGCCAACGAGGTCACGCTGTGGATGCTGGGCAAGTACGACCACGGCAACCCGCCGGCGCTGCGCCGCCTGGTGGCCGGCGGCGTGAAGCTCCAGGCCTTCCCGACTCCTGTTCTCGAAGCGTGCTTCAGCGCCGCCACCGAGCTCTACGCCGAGATCTCGGCGAAGAACCCGAAGTTCAAGAAGATCTACGAGCACTGGAAGCCCTACCGCGCCGAGCAGGTGCTGTGGACCCGCGTCGCCGAAGGCGGCTTCGACAGCTTCCTCGCGCGCATGTCGGCGGCCGGCAAGCTCGCCTGATCGGGCCTCGGCCAAGAAGAAGGCCCGGCCTTGCGGCGGGGCCTTTTTCGTCGAACGGCGCCGGACTCAGTTCTTGGCCGGCGGGATCACGATCGGCGGTGGCTCGTCGTCGGAAGGCGCCTGCAGCTCGATCTTGACCTTGTTGGGATCGACGCTTGACGGCGCATCGAGCGTGATGGTGACGATCTTGGGGAAGAAGATCACCAGCAGCACCATGACGAGCTGCAGCAGCACCCAGGGGATCGAGCCCCAGTAGATGTCCGAGCTCTTGACCTCCTTGGGCACGACGCTGCGCAGGTAGAACAGCGCGAAGCCGAAGGGCGGGTGCATGAACGAGGTCTGCATGTTCACGCACAGGATGACGCCGAACCAGATCAGCGCCGCCTCGGGGCCGACCACCGGCGCCAGCAGCTTCTGCGCCACCGGCGCCAGCATCGGCACGATGATGAAGGCGATCTCGAAGAAATCGAGGAAGAACGCCAGGAAGAACACGAACAGGTTGACGACCACCAGGAAGCCCCAGACGCCGCCGGGCAGCGACGACATCAGGTGCTCGACCCACTGGTTGCCGTCGACGCCCTGGAAGGTGATCGAGAAGCAGGTCGCGCCGACGACGATGAACGCCACCATCGCCGTGATGCGCATGGTCGCCTGGAAGGCCTGGATGATCAGGCCGCGCAGGTCGCGCTCCTGCCAGGCGCGCCAGCACAGCCAGATGATCGAGGCGAACATCACCGTGAAGGCGGCCTTGAACGGCAGCGACTTGAAGGCGAACTCGCCGATGACGGTGCCGACCACCGCGGCGCCCAGCCCGCCGCCGTAGAACACCCATTTGTCGAACTTCGACAACGGTGCGTTACGCACCACGGCCAGCACGATGGCGCCGATGGTGCCCATGGCGCCGGCTTCCGTCGGCGTCGCCAGGCCCATCATGATGGTGCCGAGCACGAGGAAGATCAGCACCGCGGCGGGGATGATGCCCCACATGCACTTCACGAACAGCGGCCGGCCGGTAAGGGTGCGCGGCACCGGCGGCAGCGC
>CAYNOF010000188.1:0-1810 GCA_964398335.1 uncultured Rhizobiaceae bacterium | reverse complement strand
AACCCTCCCCCACAAGGGGGGAGGGCGAAGACATGACCTGGTCGATCGTCGCGCGCGATCCTGGTACGGGCGCGCTGGGTATCGTTGTTGCGACCAGGTTCTTCGCCGTCGGCGCACGCGTGCCGCATATCGCCACCGGAGTCGGTGCGGTGGCGACGCAGGCGATGGTCAATCCGTTCTATGGCACACGCGGGATACGCCTGCTCCGCGAGGGCCTGCCGGCCGCCGAGGTGATCAAGCTGCTGATCAAGGACGACGACGGTCGTGAGTCGCGGCAGGTGCATCTGATGGATTCCGCCGGCCGCATCGCGGCGCACACCGGCGCATCCTGCATCGACTGGTGCGGCCACCTGATCCGCGACAGCTTCAGCGTCGCCGGCAACATGCTGGCCGGTGCCGCCGTGATCGAGGATACGGCGCGCGCTTACGAGGCCAACGCGTCCCTGCCCTTCCCGCAGCGTCTGATCACGGCGATGAAGGCCGGCGAGGCGGCCGGCGGCGACAAGCGCGGCAAGCAGTCGGCGGCGCTGCTGATCCACGGCACGCAGGAGTACTCCGACCTCGACCTGCGCGTCGACGATCACACCGATCCGCTGGCCGAACTCACGCGACTCGAGGCGGTCAGCCGCGAGCATTGGACGATCTTCCGCCAGTTCATGCCGTCGCGCGAGAAGCCCGCCGGCATCTTCGACCGCACGGTGATCAACGAAGCCGTCGCCAGGCCGCAGTCGGAGCGCTGATGGCCACGCCGATTCTGGAAGTCGCCGACCTGCGCGTGTCATTCGCCGGCGACAATCGCCGCGACACCCTGGCGGTCGTCGGCATCGGCTTCGCGCTGCAGCGCGGCCGCACCCTGGGCATCGTCGGCGAGTCCGGCAGCGGCAAGAGCGTGACCTCGCTGGCCATCATGGGCCTGCTGCCCAAGGACACCGCGCGCGTCATGGGCTCGGTGCGCTTCGACGGCGAGGAGCTGCTGCGCGCGCCCGAGGGCAAGCTGCGCGATTTGCGCGGCGATCGCATGGCGATGATCTTCCAGGAGCCGATGACCTCGCTCAATCCGAGCTACACGATCGGCGACCAGATCGGCGAGGCGGTGATCCGCCATCGCGGCGCCTCGAAGCGCGCCGCCCGCGCCCGCGCCATCGAGATGCTGCGCCGCGTGCGCATCCCCTCGCCCGAGCAGCGCGTCGACGACTATCCGCACAAGCTCTCCGGCGGCATGCGCCAGCGCGCGATGATCGCCATGGCGCTGGCCTGCGATCCGCGCCTGCTGATCGCCGACGAGCCGACCACGGCGCTCGACGTCACCATCCAGGCGCAGATTTTGGATCTGCTGCGCGACCTGCGTGCCGAAGGCGAAGCCTCGATCATCCTGATCACGCACGATCTGGGCGTCGTCGCCGAGCTGGTCGACGAAGTGGCGGTGATGTACGCCGGCCAGATCGTCGAGCGCGCGCCGGTCGATGTCCTGTTCAGCCAGCCCCAGCATCCCTACACCGTGGGCCTGCTCGGCTCGCTGCCGCGCCTCGACCAGAAGCGCGAGCGGCTGGCGGCGATCGACGGCGCGGTCCCCGACATGACCGCACCGCCGCCCGGCTGCCGCTTCGCCGCACGCTGCCCGTTCGCCGAGCCGGCCTGCCGCGAGGGCGAGATGCCGACGCTGTCGGTCGGCGACAACCACCTCACGCGCTGCCGCCGCGCGCCGCTGGAGCGGCTGGTGGCATGAGGTGCATTACGCGCTTACGCCCCATCCTCATGCCGAGGAGGCCGCGCAGCTTCCGTCTCGAAGCATGGGCAACAGGCACCTTGT
>CAYNOF010000187.1:0-2849 GCA_964398335.1 uncultured Rhizobiaceae bacterium | reverse complement strand
AGCGCGCGGTCGGCCTGTGCACGTGGCCCGCGCACAGCCGGACCCTTACTCGCGTTCAACGTGCGGAACTGGATGCCGGCGCGATCGATGGCGCGGCCCATCACGCCGTCCAGCGCATCGATTTCGCGCACCAGATGGCCCTTGCCCAGCCCGCCGATCGCCGGGTTGCACGACATCTCGCCGACGGTCGCGACATCGTGGGTCAGCAGCAGCGTGCGTGCCCCCATGCGCGCGGCCGCAGCAGCCGCCTCGGTGCCGGCGTGGCCGCCGCCGATAACGATGACGTCGAATGACCAAGGATCGCTCACGCGCGCACATTGCGAGCGCGCCTCGCCGAGTCAAGCCCGGCGGTTATGGGCGTTCAGCCACTCCCCATCGAGCCTACCAGCTTGCGGTGCAGCGTCGGGCCCTCGGCGAGCGCAAGCTTGCGCAGGGCAATGGCGAGCGGGTTCTCGGCAATCGCGGGCGAAATCGCCATATCGATGCTGTAGCCGACCGACGGCTGGATCGGTCGCGCGACGATGCCTCCGTTGATCGCGGCAGCGGCGTGCACGCTGAGATCCGAGACGATGGTGATGCCGACGCCACGCGCCACCAGTGCGCAGGCCGCGACCGGCGTCGATGCATCGGCGATCAACCGGACCTTGGTGTCGGCGTCCATCAGAACCCCGTCGATATGGCGGCGGCTGCCGATGTCGGCGGTCACGCCGATGAAGGCCTCGCCTTCCAGGTCGCTCACGTCGATCACCGCCTTCTTCGTCAGCCGGTGGCCGACCGGCAGCGCACACATGTCGCGTCCGACCAGAATCTGCTCGGCCGGGATGGTCCCGACGCCGGTCAGCGAACGGCTGCGCAAGGTCCGCGTGGCGAAGCCGATATCGATCGATCCCGCGAGGAAATGCTCGATCAGGTAGCGCGCGCCATCGGCCTCGAACGTGACGTGCGCCTCGGGGTGAAGGGCGATGAAGCGCGCGATCAGCGCCGGCATGAAAGCCGGCGCCAGCGCCGAGCCGACCCCGATCACCAGCCGCCCGCCGCTGCTCCTCTTCAGATCGCGCGCCTGGTCGAGCAGCAGGTCGAAGCCGCGCTTCACCCGCGTCATCTCGCGGTAGAGCGCCATGCCCTGGTCGGTCGGCACGACGCGCACGCCCATGCGCCGGAACAGCTTGTAGCCCAGACCGCGCTCCAGCGCGTCGATCAGCTTGCTCACCGTGGGCTGCGACACCTTCAGCCGAGCCGCACCGGCGCTGAACGTGCCCTCCTCGATCACCGCGAGGAACGTCTCGATCTGCCTGAGATTCATCGCGCCGTGCCCATCTGCGCAACGAGCTCGCGGTGCAGCGCCGGCCCGTCCTCCACGGTCAGCTTGCGGAACAGCTCGGCCAGCGATGCGTTGCGGCTCGCCGGCGAGACCGCGATGCCGACACCGTAGCCGATTGCCGGGCGCAGCGTGCGGCAGACGAAGCCGCAGCGGGGATCGCCGGCGCCGGCGGTGAGCGCGCTCAGATCGGAAACCATGGTGATGCCGACGCCCTGACCGACCAACCCGCAGGCCGCCGCCGGGGTCGAGGCTTCGGCCACCAGCCGCGCCGGCACCCGCGCTGTGGCCACGAGCTTGTCGTCGATCTCGCGGCGGCTGCCGACATTGGCCGTGATGCCGACATAGGGTTCGCCCGCGAGGTCGGCGAAGTCGATCACGTTCTTCTTCGCCAGGCGATGGCCGACGGGCAGGACGCAGACCACCTCGCCCTCGGCGAAACGCTGGGTCGGCACGCTGCCCACGCCGGTGTTGAACTCCTTGCTGTGGGTCGTGCTGGTCTCGAGGAAGATGTCGATCGTGCCACCGATGTACTGTTCGATCAGGTAGCGCGCACCATCGGCTTCAAGTGTGACATGCACGGTCGGGTGGCGCACGCGGAAACGCGCGATCAGGCGTGGCGCCAGGGTGCCGCAGAGCGCCGAGCCGGCACCGACGACCAGCCGGCCGCCGCCCTCGCTCTGGCCCTTCAGCCCCTTCGCCTGATGCAACAGGAAGTCGAAGCCGCGCTTGACCCGCGTCATGTCGCGATAGAGCGCGAAGCCCTGATCCGTCGGCGTGGCCCGCGCTCCGGTGCGGCGAAACAGCTTGTACCCCAGCCCGCGCTCAAGCGCGTCGACCAGCTTGCTGACGGTCGGCTGCGAGACCTTCAGCCGGGCGGCGCCGGCACTGAAGGTGCCCTCCTCGAAGACCGCCAGGAAAGCCTCGATCTGCCGCAGATTCATCGCCACCCCCAAGTGGACCTGCGTCCGGGGCCAACGAGTATAGCGCAGCCAACTCCATCTGATTTGGACCATTCCCGCCGGGCCGATGCAGCATGCCTGCTGTATTCTTCGCCTCGACGAATGATCACGGGGTGCTTCCCATGTCTCTGCAGGCGCCATCCCTTATCGAGTTCATCGGCGTTGACGCTACCTATCACTGGGCCCGTTCGGTCCAGGCACCCACCAGTGCTGGCGTTGCCGACGTCTGTGCCCGCGTGCGCCGCAACCGCAGCCGGGCTCTGCATGCCGCCTTCTTGCATGCTGCACGCAATCAACAAGCTCCTCAACGGAGCAATCGTCGCTTGCTCTCGCAGAGCTAAAGCGACTATAAAACATTCATACTTAAGACATTGTTCTAATGGGATTTCTACATGTCGAATGAAATCTTGGTCATCGAGGACGACGCGTTCCTTCGCGACGAGATCGTCGACTTCCTCGCGCGCCGCGGGCGCAACGTCGTCTGCTGCGAGTCGATCGCGCAGGCCGACGAGGCGTGCCAGCAGGGCCTGAAGCCGCGGCTGATCCTCTCCGACATCCATCTGCCCGAT
>CAYNOF010000186.1:0-2612 GCA_964398335.1 uncultured Rhizobiaceae bacterium | reverse complement strand
AATCGCGACCCGTTGAAACGTGCGCACAAAGACTAAACGCAGCGCTCAGCGCCGCAGACCGTGTGGGACCTGCTGCCGCCGGCCGAGGCCGAGCAGCGTCTGAAGAAGCGCTACGCCATCATCAATGTCTGGCGTTCGATCGCCGGCACGATCGAAGAGTCGCCGCTGGGCATCGTCGATGCGCGCTCGGTGGCGTTCGAGGATTTCATCGCCTCGGACCTGATCTACCGCGACCGCCTGGGCGAGACCTATGGCGTGCGCCACAACCCCGCGCAGCGCTGGTACTACTACCCGGCGATGACCGGCAACGAGGCGATGGTCTTCAAGTGCTACGACTCGGCGACCGACGGCCGCGCGCGTTGGACCGCGCACTCGGCCTTCGACGATCCGACGACCAGGCCGGGCGCGAATCCGCGCCAGAGCATCGAGATCCGCACGCTCGTGTTCTTCGACGAGGACAATCCGCACGCCTGAGGGCGCGCAAGAATCTGTCATGCCGAGCAACGCGAGGGATCTTTCGTCAGCGGAAAGATTCCTCGCTGCGCTCGGCAATGACAGCGGTCGTGCGCGTCACGCCGCGAGCGGCACGCCCTCGATGGTGATGCGGTGCATGAGGCGGCGCTCGCCGTGGTAGTCGTTGAGCGCGTAGTGCCAGGTCGCGCGGTTGTCCCAGAAGGCGATCGATCCCTCGCGCCAGACGAAGCGCGTGGTGAACTCCGGCCGCGCGGCGTGCTCGTAGAGGAACTTCAGGAGCGGCGCGCTCTCCTGCGCCGTCCAGCCGTCGAAACGCACGGTGAAGGACGAGTTCACGTACAGCACCTTGCGGCCTGACTCGGGGTGGCGCACGACGACGGGGTGAACCGCGTCCTGCGTCGCCGCCTCGGTGTTGCCGAGCCGGCCCTTGATGTCGGTCTGCAGGTAATTGGCCTTGGCGCCGAAGACGTGGCGGCTGGAATGGACCGCGTTCATGCCCTCGAGCGTCTTCTTCAGCCCGTCCGACAGCGCCTCGTAGGCCTGCGCCATGCAGGCGAACATCGTGTCGCCGCCGCGCGGCGGCACCTCGCGCGCCAGCAGGATCGAGCCCAAGGCCGGGATCTGGTCGTAGCTGTGGTCGGTATGCCAGCCGCCGCCGATGTTAGACTTCTGCTCCGGCTCCTTGCGCACCTCGGCGATCTGCGGATAGCCCTCGACGTGACGGAAGAAGCGGTTGACGTTGATCGGCCCGAAGCGCTCGGCCAGCGCGATATGCTGCTCGGGCGACAGCTTCTGGTCGCGGAAGAAGACCACGCCGTGATCGTTGAGCGCCTGGCGGATCTCGGCGATCCCGCCGTCGTCCAGCGTCTGGGCCAGATCGACGCCGAGAATTTCGGCGCCCAGCGCGCCGGAGGTCGGACGGATGTCGAAACGGCTGTTGCGTAGCATGGCGTCCCTCCACATTGCCTCTTAACAAGAACCATAATTCTAGTTTAAGATTGAGTCAATGGACGCCACCCTCGTTGCCGGGCTCGACATCCCGGGCATGCGCCCGGCGCGGCAGAAGCGCAGCCGGGAGCTGGTCAGCGACCTGC
This sequence comes from uncultured Rhizobiaceae bacterium, assembly GCA_964398335.1. GTDB lineage: Bacteria > Pseudomonadota > Alphaproteobacteria > Reyranellales > Reyranellaceae > JAFAZJ01. The sequence continues at coordinate 1,044 of CAYNOF010000186.1, read as the reverse complement.
TGCGTGCCGGGCTCGAGCTCCTGAAGGACCGCGATTTCGACCGCCTGTCGATCGCCGATCTCTGCGCCGCCACCGGCATCACCGTCGGCTCGTTCTACGCCCGTTTCGACGGCAAGGACTCCTACCTGCAGGCGCTGAAGCGCGCCGTGGTCGCCGAGACCGAGCGCGCCATGGAACGCGACTACCGTGCCGGGCCGTGGCCGCGCGGCCTGGCCGGCTTCATCGACTGGGTGGTCAGCGCCTCGGTGACCTGGAACCGGCGCTACGAGGGGCTGATCCGCGCCTCGCTGCGCCAGGCCGGTCGCGATCCCGCGGCGTGGACGCCGCTGCGCGACCTCGGCCGCACGCGTGTCGCGCACGCGCTGCCGATCGCTCTCTCGCTGCTCGGTCGGCCGCCGACCCAGGCGGACGAGGACACGATCCGCTTCGCCTTCCAGATCCTCTCCGGCACGATGAACAACATGGTGCTGATCAACCCCGGTCCGTTCTCGATCCACGACGAGGCCACGCCGCGCATGCTCAGCCGCGCGATGCTGAAGCTGATCGAGGGATGATGCCGTCCCGAGCGAAGCGAAGGACCTGCGGTGGTGCGATCAGGCACGACGCTCGTATGTGACCGCGATACCGCGAGATCCGTCGCGGTACTCAGGATGAGGATGGGCGCTCAACGTGCCGCGAGCGTCGCCTTGTCGTACTGCGCCACGCGCTTGTAGCTGTCGGAGATCGCCGCCAGCTCGGCCGGGCTGATCACGTCCTCGATGCGCGCGAAGGGCTTGTCGCCGGAACGCACGAAGACCTCGCGCAGGATCGCGTCGGGCGGGTTCTTGCGGTTGGTCAGAACGACATCGGTGGTCGGCCCCAGCCGCGCGGCTTCGTAGGCCTTCAGCGCTGCGACCGGATCGGGGTTCTGCGTCAGGCAGCGCGCGATGACGTCGGCGTCGAGGATCGCCTGCCCTGCCCCGTTCGAACCGCGCGGCACCATGGGATGTGCGGCATCGCCCAGGAGCGTGAGGCGGCCGAAGCTCCAGGCCGGCAGCGGATCCT
>CAYNOF010000185.1:0-1335 GCA_964398335.1 uncultured Rhizobiaceae bacterium | reverse complement strand
TGGGCGCGGCGCGGCTGGCGGCGTCGCACTACTCGGTGATGGTCAAGGGCCTGTCGGCGATGTTCGTCGCCGGTCCGCCTGTCGTGGCACGGCTCGGCCAGCCGCTCAGCAAGGAGGAACTCGGCGGCTGGGAGATCCAGATGCGCGCCGGTGCCGTCGACGAGGCGGTCGACACCGAGGACGAGGCCTTCGCGGCAGCCAGGAAGTTCCTCTCCTACATGCCGCAATCGGTGTTCGACCTCGCGCCGCGCGGGCCGATCACCGACGATCCCTTCAGGCGCGACGAGAAGCTCCTGTCGGTGATCCCGCGCGACACGCGCAAGGTCTACAACATGCGCTCGATCATCAATACGGTGGTCGACAAGGGCAGCTTCTTCGAGATGAACAGGCTCTACGGCCGCTCGGTGATCACCGGGCTCTGCCGCATCGACGGCTGGCCGGTCGCCTTCATGGCCAGCGACCCGATGCATTACGGCGGTGCGTGGACCACCGACACCAGCATCAAGGTCACGCGATTCATGGACCTCGCCGAGACCTTCCGCCTGCCCATCGTCTATCTCGAGGACTGTCCCGGCTTCCTGATCGGCCTGGAGGCCGAGAAGAGCGGCGTGATCAAGTCGGGTGTGCGCGCCATGGCGGCGATGCACCAGATCACCGTGCCGTGGTGCACCTTCATCGTGCGCAACAATTTCGGCGTCGCCGGCGCGGCGCATCGCAACACCGGCCGCGTCGCCGTGCGCTATGCCTGGCCGTCGGGTCGCTGGGGCTCGCTGCCGCTGGAGGGCGGCATCGAGGCGGCCTATCGCGCCGAGATCGAGGCTGCGCCCGATCCCAAGGCGAAGCTCGCGGAGATCGAGGACCGGCTGAACAAGTTGCGCTCGCCCTTCCGCAGCGCCGAGAGCTTCTGGATCGAGGAGATCGTCGATCCGCGCGACACTCGCCGCCTGCTCTGCGAATTCGCCAACCTCGCCGCGCCGGCACGCGAGGGCAAGGCGCAGTTCTGGATGCGGCCGTAGGCACGATACCTTCCCCTCCGGGGAAGGTAAAACCTAAGCCGCCATCGAGCGGATCTGCTCGTCGAGGTCGTCGGCGATGAAGTTGCGCACGACTTCGTCGAGATCGCGGTCGATCTCGAAGCCCAGGCGGCGTGCGCGCGCGGCGTCGATGTCGCCCGGCCAGCCGTCGACGATCTTCTGGATCGCCGGGTCGTGCTGCCAGCTCACCTTGCCCAGCTTGCGGTTGCCGGCGCTGCGCTTCATCGCCGCCTCGAGCTCGGCGGCGCTGACGCGAATCCCGTTGAGCAGCAAAGTGCGGCCCGGCCCGAAGGCATCGGGA
>CAYNOF010000184.1:0-3299 GCA_964398335.1 uncultured Rhizobiaceae bacterium | reverse complement strand
ACGACGAGGGCGCGCTGGAGATGGCCTGCGGCGCGCTGATGACGCGCTACCACAACCTGCCCGAGGCGACGGCCAGGGCGATGACGCCGGACGGCTACTACCGCACCAGCGACGTCTTCCGCCGCGATGCCGACGGCTTCTTCTTCTTCGTCGGCCGCGCCGACGACATGTTCGTCTGCGGCGGCGAGAACATCTATCCCGGCGAGGTCGAGAAGATGCTCGAGCGCCATCCCGCCATCCACCAGGCCGCCGTGCTGCCGGTGCCCGACGAGCTGAAGGGCCACAAGCCGGTCGCCTTCGTCGTGCGCGCCGCGGGCGCCCAGCTCGACGAGCAGGCGGTGAAGAGCTTCGCGCTCGCCAACGCGCCGGCCTACCAGCATCCGCGCCGGGTCTTCTTCCTCGACGAGCTGCCGCTGGCCGGCACCAACAAGATCGACAAGCGCGCGCTGGCGCGGCGGATTCCCGAGCAGGAGGCCATTCCATGAGAGCAGCCGTCGTCCGCGAGCATGGCGGGCCCGACCGCCTCGCCTTCGAGACGGATTTCCCCGATCCGAAGCCCGGCGCCGGCGACGTGATCGTGGCGGTCAAGGCCGCGTCGCTGAACTACCACGACGTCTTCACCCGGCGCGGCATGCCCGGCATCAAGGTGCCGATGCCGGCGATCATGGGCCTCGACGTCGCCGGCGAGATCGCCGAGGTCGGACCTGGTGTCGAGGGCTGGAAGAAGGGCGATCGCGTGCTGGTCGATCCGATCAACCGGGTCGAGGGCGGGCTGATGGGCGAGACCGTGCATGGCGGCCTGGCCGAGCTGTGCAAGGCGCGCGCGCACCAGCTGGTGCGCATCCCCGACGGCGTGCGCTTCGCCGACGCCGCCGCGCTGCCGGTGGCCTACGGCACGGCGCTGCGCATGATGCGCACCAACGGCCACGTCGCGGCCGGCGAGACGGTGCTGATCCTCGGCGCCTCGGGCGGTGTCGGTGTCTGCTGCCTGCAGCTCGCCAAGAACGCCGGCGCGCATGTCATCGCCTGCGCCGGCACCGACGCCAAGGCCGAGCGCCTGGCCGAGCTGGGCGCCGACCGCACCATCAACTACGTCACCCACGACTTCCAGCAGGAGGTCTACCGGCACTACGGCAAGCCGACGCGCCGCGGCGCCGGCGCGACGCAGGGCGTCGACGTCGTCGTCAACTACACCGGCGGCGACACCTGGGTGAAGTCGCTGAAGGTGCTGAAGGTCGGCGGCCGCCTGCTGACCTGCGGCGCCACCGCGGGCTTCGCGCCGCAGGAGGACATCCGTTTCATCTGGACCTTCGAGCTCAAGGTGCTGGGCTCCAACGGCTGGATGCGCCAGGACATCATCACGCTCCTGGACATGGTGCAGAAGGGCGAGCTGAAGGTGCTGATCGACAAGGTCTACCCGCTCGCCGAGGCGCGCGAGGCGCTGCGCGTGATCGAGGACCGCGAGGTCTTCGGCAAGATCGTGGTGGCGCCATGAGCGAGGCGCTCACCCCGCTCACCGGCGTCGAGATCCAGGCGATGCTCGATCGCTCGCCGTTCATCGCCTTCATGGGCCTGAAGGTGACCGAGGCCGACCCGGCGCGCGAGCAGCTCACCATGACCTGCGCGATGCGCCCGGAATTCGAGCGCGGGTCGGGCACCGGGCAATGGCACGGCGGGCCGATCGCCGCGATCATCGACACGGTGGGCGACTACGTGCTGATCATGGCGCTGCGCCGCGGCCTGCCGACGATCAACTTCCGCGTCGATTACCTGCGGCCGGCGATCAAGACCGCGCTGACCACCGTCGCCCGCGTGCGCCGCGCCGGCAAGAGCGTCGGCGTGGTCGACGTCGACGTCTACGACGATCGCAAGGCCCTGGTCGCCGTCGGCCGCGCCACCTACTCGACCCTGGCGGGCTGACCACGCAGCCCGCCGCGACATGGGGCTCCCTGCTCAAGGCCGGCTTGCCCGGGCAGGCGTAAACCTGTTGAAATCGCACGACGCCCGGAAGACGCGGGGGAGATGATCGGCCGGTTCCTGCGCACGCATCGCGCGATCTACGGTGACCGCGACCGCGTCTACCACTCAGCGATCGGCGAGGATCGCGGGCTCAGCTCGCCGTGGCTGATCCTCGGCGTCGGCGTGGTCATGCTGGGCGCGCTCGACCTGTGGCTGTTCGGCGGCGCGCCGCTGTTCGACGACAAGATCACGCCGTACCTGCCGTGGAACATCCTCGGTCCGCAGGTCGTGATCTGGCTCGTCAGCGTCGGCGTGATCAGCGTGGTCATGGCGGTGCTCGGCGCGCCGACCAGACCGATCGTCATCGCGCGGCTATGGGCCTATGTGATGGGCCACGTCGCGACCTTGACGCCACCGGTGCTGATCGTCGTGCTGGGCGTGCGGTCGCTGCTGTTGAACTCAGCGGCCATCGAGGTGCCGGCAGCGCTGCTTTTCACCCTCATCGCGGTGGCGATCATCATGTGGCTGTTCGCCGGTCTGCGCGAGGTCGCGGGAGACCATACCTTTCCGGCCGTCGTCGCCGTGGTGCTGGCCTTCACGGCCGGCATCGCGATCATGGATGCCAAGCGGCGCATCGTTTCGCGCTTCTACGACATCCAGAGCGGCAGCATGCGCCCAGCCTTCGATCGCGGTGACCGGATCTTGGCCAACAGCGTGATGCTGATGTTGCGCGAGCCGCGGCCGGGCGACATCGTCGTCTACACGTTCCGCCACGAGCGCAGCGGAGACACCGACGACTACGTCCACCGCATTGTCGGCGGCCCGGGCGACCGAATCGCCTTCGCCGAGTGCGGCGTTGTCGTCAACGGCCGGCCCGCACGTACCGGCGCGCGCGAGCGGAGCGAGAATCCCGGCATCCGCACGCCGCAATGGGTGATGCCCGAAGCGCTGGGCGGCAAGGCCTTCCAGATCACCTTCGACGATTTCAACCACCCGCTTTGCCAGCGCGCCGAGATCACTGTGCCGCCTGGCTTTTACTTCGTCGCCGGCGACGCGCGCGACCGCTCGATCGACAGCCGCATGCCCGCGCCCGGCCTCGTTCCGCGCTCGGCGATCAGCGGCATCGCCATCTTCGTCTACGCCTCGACGCGTCATTCGCACCGACTGTGAGCGGTCCCCGTTGCGGCGGGCCGGCGTGCCCGTTAGGTTTCGCGCGCATGGACCTGAAATCCCACATCCGCACCGTCGCCGATTTCCCCAAGCCGGGAATCCAGTTCTACGACATCACCACCCTGCTGCTGCACGCCGAGGCGTGGCGCGAGACCGTCGACCTGCTGGCG
>CAYNOF010000183.1:0-4912 GCA_964398335.1 uncultured Rhizobiaceae bacterium | reverse complement strand
ATCGATTACGAGGCGCTGCCGGCGGTGACCGGTGCCTACGATGCCGCCCAGCCCGGCGCGCCGCAGCTCTACGATGACGTGCCGGGCAATCTGTGCTGCGACTGGTCGATCGGCGACAAGGCCGCGACCGACGCCGCCTTCGCCAAGGCGGCGCACGTCACCAAGCTCGACCTGGTGAACAACCGGCTGATCCCCAACGCCATGGAGCCGCGGGCCTGCGCCGCCGAGTACGATCGCGGCACCGGCAACTACACGCTCTACACGACGAGCCAGAACCCGCACGTGACGCGGCTGGTGCTGTCGGCCTTCGTGCTCGGCATCCCCGAGCACAAGTTGCGGGTCGTGGCGCCCGACGTCGGCGGCGGCTTCGGCTCGAAGATCTTCATCTACGCCGAGGAGACGCTGTGCACCTGGGCGGCAGGCCGCGTCGGCCGCTCGATCAAGTGGACCGCCGAGCGCAACGAGTCGTTCATGACCGACGCGCATGGCCGCGACCACGTCACCCATGCCGAGCTGGCGCTCGACGCCAACGGCAAGATCCTCGGCTTCAAGGTCGACACCATCGCCAACATGGGCGCGTATCTGTCGACCTTCGCCACGGCGGTGCCGACCTATCTCTACGGCACCCTGCTGGCCGGCCAGTACACGACGCCGGCGATCCACTGCAACGTGCGCGCGGCCTTCACGCACACCGTGCCGGTCGATGCGTATCGTGGCGCGGGGCGCCCCGAAGCGACCTATCTCGTCGAGAGCATCGTCAGCAAGGCGGCGCGCGAGCTGAAGATGGATCCGGCCGAGCTGCGCCGGCGCAACTTCATCGCCAAGGACGCCTTCCCGTACCAGACGCCGGTGGCGCTGACCTACGATTCCGGCAACTACGCCGCGGTGCTCGACAAGGCGACCAGCCTCTCGGGCTATGCCGGCTTCGCCGGCCGACGCGAGGAGTCGAAGAAGCAGGGCAAGCTGCGCGGCATCGGCATCGCCTCGTACATCGAGGCCTGCGGTCTGGCGCCGTCGGCGGTGGTCGGCTCGCTCGGTGCCGGCGTCGGCCAGTGGGAGAGCGCGCAGCTCAAGTTCAACCCCACCGGCAACGTGCAGGTGCTGACCGGCTCGCACAGCCACGGCCAGAGCCACGAGACGACCTTCGCGCAGATCGTCTCCGACAAGCTCGGCATCCCGCTCGACCAGATCGAGGTGATCCACGGCGATACCGACAAGGTGCCGTTCGGCATGGGCACCTACGGCTCGCGCTCGCTGGCGGTGGGCGGCTCGGCGATCATGAAGGCGGCCGACAAGATCATCGCCAAGGGCAAGAAGATCGCCGCGCATCTGATGGAGGCCGCCGAGGCCGACATCGTCTTCGAGAACGGTGCCTTCAAGGTCACCGGCACCGACAAGAACGTGCCGCTGGGCCAGGCGGTGTTCTCGGCCTACGTGCCGCACAACTACCCGCTCGACAAGCTCGAGCCGGGCATGGACGAGAACGCGTTCTACGATCCGTCCAACTTCACCTATCCGGCGGGCACGCAGATCTGCGAGGTCGAGGTCGATCCCGACACCGGCAAGGTCGATATCGTGAGCTTCCTGGCGGTCGACGATTTCGGCAACATCATCAATCCGCTGATCGTCGAAGGCCAGGTGCATGGCGGCATCGCCCAGGGCGTCGGCCAGGCGCTGATGGAGAACGCCGCCTACGACAAGGCGACCGGCCAGCTCCTGTCGGGCTCGTACATGGACTACACCATGCCGCGCGCCGACGACCTGCCGTCGATCAAGGTCGACAACGTCGTCACGCCGTGCCCGCACAACCCGCTGGGCGTGAAGGGCTGCGGCGAGGCCGGCGCGATCGCCGCACCCGCGGCCGTGATGAACGCGGTACGCGATGCGCTGAGCGCCGTCGGCGCCCAGGACCGAATCGAAATGCCAGCGACCCCGCAGCGCGTGTGGGCCGCGATCCACGCGCACTGATCCAGGAGACACCCCATGTACGATTTCGCCTACCACAAGCCGAAATCCGTGGCCGACGCGGTCGCCGCGGTGAAGAAGTCGGACGAGGGCAAGTTCATGGCCGGCGGCATGACCTTGATCCCGACGCTCAAGCAGCGCCTGGCGCGGCCGTCAGATGTCGTCGATCTCGGCGCCATCGGCGACCTCAAGGGCATCAAGGTCGACGCCTCGGGCGTCACCATCGGCGCCATGACCAAGCACGCCGAGGTCGCGTCCTCGGCGGACGTCGCCAAGGCGATCCCGGCGCTGGCCAAGCTCGCCGCCAACATCGGCGACGGCCAGGTGCGCAACCGCGGCACGATCGGCGGCTCGGTCGCCAACAACGACCCGGCGGCCGACTACCCGGCGGCGCTGGTGGCGCTGGGTGCCACGGTGCACACCAACGAGCGCAAGATCGCCGCCGACGACTTCTTCAAGGGCATGTTCGAGACGGCGCTCAAGGACGGCGAGATGATCACCGCCGTGAGCTTCCCGGTGCCGAAGAAGGCCGCCTACATGAAGTTCCCCAACCCGGCCTCGCGCTACGCCATGGTCGGCGTGTTCGTGGCCGACACCGCGGGCGGCGCGCGCGTCGCCGTCACCGGCGCCGGCCCGGGCGTGTTCCGGGTCAAGGACATGGAAGCCGCGCTGGGCAAGAGCTGGTCGGCCGACTCGGTCGCCGGCATCAAGGTGCCGGCCAGCGGGCTGAACAACGACATCCACGCCAGCCGCGAGTACCGCGCGCACCTGGTGACGGTAATGGCCAAGCGGGCGGTGGCTGCCGCGGGTTGATTGGCCAGTATCCCCGATCTCGAAAGGGCCGGCCTCGCGCCGGCCCTTCTTCGTGCCGCGAGCGTTTGCCGTACGCCTCGGGTAGGCCGGCGTGGCGGGTCTAGATTTTTAGCCGCTCACCCAACACGCTAGCTATCAGAGCTCGATCCCATTTTTCGATGACACGATCGGCGTGAATTTCCAATCCGTCGGATGAAGTCCATGCGACGGGAGGTTGAAGATCCAAGAAAACATACACAATCCAGTCCGCATATCCGTCCTTGAGGATGTCCTGTATCCCGCTCACCAGTTCATGCGTAAGGAACTCGAGCCGATAAATGGTGAGGTTCTGGTCCGCGAATCCGCTCTCCTCGTCGGAAAGAAAGTAGTCACCATTTGCCTGAATGTCGCTCATGCCATGTGTGGCGAGGTACGCCTCCAAGCGCTGATAGAGAGCTTCCCAGACCTCCGTGTCGGGCATTTCCGGATCGTCCTTTGCCTCCCAAGTGTCTTCGTGGCCGACCCAACCAATGTCATACGTACCGACCCGTGTGCCCTGCGGCCTGAGAACCGTAATACGGCTCGACCATTCGTCGGGTCTGTCCGGTACCGACTTGCGAATGAGTGGAGTCCAGCGCCGGCACAGCGACACCGCAGTGTCTTCGGAAAGGTCCGCCGGTACGTGCGCGTAGAAACTGCGCACCCCCGGCTCCCAACCCACCACGACTCTGACGGGAGCGGTGTCGGCGGCGAGCTCTGCCATCTGCATGGCGATCGCTCTGATGTCGCTTCTTCTCATTGCTTGGCTAATCCTCTTTCTTTGTGTGCGTCTCTCAAACAACCTACAGTAGGCTATATTTGAGATGCTTGAGGTACTCCCTAACTACCGGATGATTGTGATGCATGATGTGGTCAAGTAACTCGTCAGCTTCCGCTTCAGTCATATTGCTGGCGGTTATTCCCTTTCTCTTGATCCAGCGATCAATAATTTTGGCAACGACGGCCCTGTATACTCGATGCGGGCGATTATTCATGTGGGCTTGCGGCTTCAGAGGACCGGTGGTGGCACGCTCAAAGACCTTAAGCGCCTGATCCGACCTAAGGATTTATAGACTTCTTTCGGGATGATGTGATGTCCACCATGCCGGAATGGCCGAAAGTATGTGCTGCGGCTGGACGCACCACCTGTCGTCCCTCCAGGAACAGTGCCTGGCGCAGGAGATGTGCCCGGCGTGCCCGGTGTCGACGGCGGTGTCGCCGGTTGACCCGGCTGGGGCTGTTGCCCGGGCGTCGAGGCCGGCGGCGGCGGAATCGGTGGCGGCGGCGGCGGGGTCGATGACGGCTTCTTCGATGGAGGCTTAGCCGAATCGGATGATGGCTCCGACGATTTGTCATCATCGTCATTGTCCGCTTCCTCGGAAGGCGAGGTTTGTGCTGGTGGCGACAGCGGGCGCGTCACCTGCATGTGCGGGATGAAGCCGTTCATGAGCAGCCAGATCATGAACGGCGTGAGCTCATCGAGGACTTGTCCCGGGAGCTTGCCCACGCGGCGGGCTGTTTCCGGATCAAGGCGCGGTGTGACGATGCTGGGCGCCGGTGGCGACGGCGGGGGTACCATCCTGTTCGTCTGAGATCGCAGGATGGCATTGAGCATCAGCAGAAACATCATGTGCAGCTTGGGGTCGCCGATGACCGGCGGACCGAACGGCACTGTGATTGACTGCGGTGTTGGCGGCGCGACCCTGCCGCTCGGCAAATGAAGCACCGGCGCGTTCCCGTACATCCAGATCGCGAACCGCATGAGCTCATCGATGACTTCGGCGCCGAGCTCGGCAGCCCCCGGGGTAATGGGGAAAGCGAGGTTGTGTGCCGATGCGTCCGGCAGGCTACGTCGCACCATCTCGCGCAAAGCCGCATCGTCGGGGGACTTGCCGGTGAGCTTGCGGGCCGTGTCGATCTCCTCGACCAGCGCCGCGCGCAGAGGCACATCCGTTGCTGATGGCGACGGCTCACCGCTGTCGCGGGCGGGGTTGGCGGCCGGCAACATCTGCCGCACAATCTGGAAGCCACGCCTGATGGCGTAGACGCCGGCCTCAGTTGCTGGATCATTGCGACGGAGGCCGGCTTGCCAGTCGCGGAAGCGTTGCCATTGCGG
>CAYNOF010000182.1:0-5456 GCA_964398335.1 uncultured Rhizobiaceae bacterium | reverse complement strand
ATCCGCTGTTCAACCGCCTGTGGACCCTGCTGGGCGGGCCGCTGATGTCGATCCCCGCCGGCAAGGGCAGCACGGGCCTGCCGATCGGCGTGCAGCTGATCGGCGCGCCGGGTACCGATGACGACCTGATCGACGCCGCGGCCTGGGTCGAAGCCGCGCTGGCGGCCGCGTAGCATCCGATCGAAGCGTCTTTGGCAGCGCCGGCGTTCCGCCATCATGAGTTATCGCCGGCGAAGCGGACCACTCCATCTTTCTCGCTCCCCCCTTGTGGGGGAGGGTCGGGGAGGGGGTGGCCACACACGCGATACCTCGTCCTGAACACCCTCCACCCAACCCTCCCCCACAAGGGGGGAGGGCTATGAGTTGCCGGCGGCGAATCAGGATCAAGCTGATCCAGCGCTCCCAGGAAGCCAGAGTGATTCCGCCTTTCGCGCGCCGCCTAGCATGAGTCTTGCACAGGCCTGACGCATCCGGACCAGGGGCCTGCATTGACTCGCGCATCGCATGAACTTAGCCTCATCGAAATATGGAACATCGTTCCATTTCTCGGGACTGCTTGATGAGTGCGTTGTCGAATGTCGTGGCCATCCTGCGCTGGGCGCGCGGGCGGGAACCCGACTTCGGCGTCGGCGAGGTGGCGCTGGGGCTCGACATGCCCAAGAGCACGGCGTCGCGGCTGCTCAAGGACATGGCGCGACAGGGCCTGCTCGAGCGCGATGCGATCACCCAGCGCTATCGCGTCGGCATGCTGCTGCTGGAGGTGGGCCGCCAGTACCGCGCCGGCCAGCCGCTGGTCGAGGCGGCCGACGCCGCGCTGATCGACCTGACGCGCCAGACCGGCTACGCCACCGGCATCAGCCTGCTCGACGGCAGCGAGATCGTCGTGCTGCGCTCGCGCCCCGGCACGCATCCGCTGCAGGTCGTCACACCGCCGGGCACACGCGGGCCGGCCTGGGCCAATTCCACCGGCCGCAATCTGCTGGCGCGCCTGCCCGACGCCGAGATCGCGCGCCGCTTCACGCCGTTCCCGGCGCTCGATCGGCCGAATGCGCCCTCGAGCCTCGCGCAGCTGATGGAGCGCATCGCGCGTGCCCGCGCCCGCGGCTACGACGAATCCGATGACGAGGCATTGCCGGGCGTCGCCGCGGTCTCCGTCGCCATCGCCGATCCGCAATCCGGCGATGCCCTGTCGCTCTATGTCGCGTTCTCCGGCCTGCACGTGAATCGTCCGCGCCGTCGCGAGCTCGCGACCATGCTGCTCGACGTCAAGGCGGCGCTCGTCGCGCGCTTCGGCGACGAGGCCGTCGCCGCACCGAGGCGTGCGCATGGCTAGCATCGCGCTCGACGACGTGGCGCCACACCGGGCGATGCGCCGCCGCGGCGTGTCGCCGGTCGCCTGGCTGGCGGCGCCGGCGCTGCTGCTCTTCGTGATCTTCTTCGTGCTGCCGTTCGGCGTGATGGCGCTGCTGTCGTTCCTCAGCGGCAATCCCGCGACCAATCCCAACGTGATCTGGACGACACGGCACTACGAGCGCTTTCTCGGCGACGATCTCTATTCCGACGCGCTGTGGTCGACCCTGCGCATCGGCCTGATCACCACGGTCTTCTCGCTGCTGGTCGGCTATCCGCTGGCGCACTGGATGGCGCGCATGAAGTCGCGCATCGGCCATGCCGCGCTCTTGATGGCGGTGATCGCGCCGATGCTCACGGGCATCGTCGTGCGCACCTTCGCCTGGATGACGATCCTGCAGGACAAGGGCTGATCGAGAAGCCGCTGCCGCTGATGTACAACGAGTTCGGCACCATCGTCGCGCTGGTGCACATCTACGTGCCGTTCATGGTGCTGACGCTCACCGGCGTGATCGGCCGCATCGACGAGCGGCTGGAGCAGGCGGCGCGCAACCTCGGCGCCACGCGCCTGCGTGCCTTCGTCGAGGTCACCCTGCCGCTCAGCCTGCCGGGCATCCTCGCCGGCTCGCTGCTGGTGTTCGCGCTGTCGATCAGCGCCTACGTCACGCCCTTCCTGATGGGCGGCACCAACGTGCTGACCCTGCCGATGCTGATCTATCAGTTCGTCAGCACGTCGTTCAACGTGGGCTTCGCCGGCGCGCTGGGCGTCGTGCTGCTGATCGTCTCGCTGTTCATCATCATCGCCTACAACCACGTGCTGGCGCGCCTGTCGGGCGACGAGGGGCTGGCATGAGCGCGCCCCGAGTGAACGCCAGGGGCATCGATGCCGGCCGCGTGGCCTACTACACGCTCAACGGCGCCATCCTGACCTTCCTGCTGGCGCCGCTGGCGATCGTCGCGGTCTTCGCCGTCAATCCGACACCCTACATCTCCTTCCCGCCGGTCGGCGTCACCACGCACTGGTTCGAGAAGTTCTTCGCCAACGACGACTTCATGCGCTCGATGGGGCTGAGCCTGCGGGTGGCGGCGGTCGTGCTGGTGCTGTCGACGGTGCTGGGCGCGATGTGCGCGCTGGCGCTGGCGCGCGGACGCCTGCCGGGCGCGCGCGTGCTGACCGCCTTCTTCATGTCGCCGCTGATGCTGCCGGCGATCCTCACCGGTCTCGCGCTGTTCCAGGTGCTGCTGCTGTCGGGCGTCGGCCGTCCCGTCTGGGGACTCGTGATGGGCCACACATTGGTCGCCGTGCCCTATGTGCTGCGCACGACGCTCGCCGTGCTGGCCAATTTCGACACCCGCGTCGAGGAAGCCGCCGCCAGCCTCGGCGCCTCGCCGCTGCGCGTGTTCTTCGAGGTCACGTTGCCGCTGATCCGTCCCGGCGTGATCGCCGGCGGCATCTTCGCCTTCATCGTCTCCTTCGACCAGTTCCCGATCTCGCTGTTCCTCGTGCTGCCCAAGGGCGAGACGCTGCCGGTCGTGCTGTTCAACTACATGAAGTTCGACCTCGACGGCGCGATCGCCGCCGCCTCGATGGTCTCGATCCTGATGGCGTTGGGTGTCGTGCTGCTGCTTGAACGTGTGATCGGCCTGAAGGCCTACGTGAAGCTCTGAAGTCGAACGAAGGAGGTTGCCATGTCTCGTCTATCCCGCCGCGCCGCGTTGAAGACCGTTGCGGCGTCGGCCATCGCCAGCCTGGCGGCACCGGCGATCCTGCACGCGCAGGTCAAGACCGTGAAGATCACCACCTGGGGCGGCAAGTGGGGCGACATCATGAAGGCCTCGGTGCTGCCGGCCTTCGAGAAGGAGTTCAAGTGCACGGTGTCGGCCGACCAGGCCTTCCCGTTCCTGCCCAAGCTGCAGGCCAGCGCCAAGAACGATCCGCTCTACGACGTCTTCCACACCAACTCCAACGAGCAGTGGATGGCGGTCAACGAAGGCCTGGTGATGCAGAAGCTCACCGCCAAGGAGGTGCCGAACATCGCCGACGTCTATCCCTATGCGGTCAGCGACAAGATCGTCGGCGTGTCGATCTTCACCTCGGCCATCGGCCTGGGCTATCGCACCGACAAGGGCCTGACGCCGCCCAAGTCGTGGAAGGATCTCGCCGACCGCAAGCTCGACGGCGCGCGCGGCGGCTACATCATCCCGGTCAACAGCCTGGGCCAGGCGCACCTGATGATGCTGGGCAAGATCTACGGCAAGGGCATGCAGGACCTCGACGCCGCCTACAAGGCGCTGGCGGAGCTCAAGCCGATCAAGATGGTCGACTTCACCGGCCAGATGGAAAAGATGCTGCTCAGCGGCGAGGTGACGATGGGCGTCATCCACGACAGCGGCGTGCTGCGCTACGAGGGCCAGAACCAGCCGATCGACTTCGCGATCCCGTCCGAAGGCGTGCTGGCGCTGGAGCAGGTGCTGAACGTCACGCCCGGCAGCAAGGTCAAGGAGCTCGCGCTCGCCTATGTCGACTTCATGCTGCGGCCCGACATCCAGAAGCAGCTCGCCGAGGGCGTCTGGTACTCGCCGTCGAACAAGAAGGTGAAGCTCGACGCCAAGTACGATGCGCGCCTGTTCAACACCGAGGAGAAGGTCGCCAAGCTGATCCAGCCCGACTGGAACTGGTACAACGCGCGCAAGGACGAGATCGACGCCAAGGTCACCCGTCTGCTCAAGGGTTGATGCACGTGGCCCAGTCCGGACGTCCCCCCGCCTCGATCCGCATCGATGGCGTGACCAAGACCTTCGACGGCCAGGTCAAGGCCGTCGACGACGTCACGCTCGACATCGAGGCCGGCGAGTTCTTCTCGCTGCTGGGGCCGTCCGGCTGCGGCAAGACCACGACCCTGCGCCTGATCGCCGGCTTCGAGACGGCCGATGCCGGCCGCATCGTCGTCGGCGGCCGCGACATCACCGACCTGCCGGTGCACAAGCGCGACATGGGCATGGTGTTCCAGTCCTACGCGCTGTTCCCGCATCGCACCGTGGCGGAAAACGTCGCCTTCGGCCTGCGCATGCGCGGCCTGCCCAGGGCGGAGATCGCCGAGCGCGTCGCGGCGGCGCTCAAGCAGGTGGCGCTCGACGGCTACGAGGCGCGCAAGCCCTCGCAGCTCTCCGGCGGCCAGCAGCAGCGCGTGGCGCTGGCGCGCGCCATCGTCATCCGCCCGGCGGTGCTGCTGTGCGACGAGCCCTTGGGCGCGCTCGACCGCAAGCTGCGCCAGTCGATGCAGTTCGAGCTCAAGCAGTTGCAGAAGGAGCTCGGCGTCACCCTGGTCTTCGTCACCCACGACCAGGAGGAGGCGCTGGCGATGTCCGACCGCATCGCCGTGATGAACGCCGGCAAGGTCGAGCAGGTCGGCGCGCCGTCGGAGATCTACGACCGCCCGCGCACCCGCTTCGTCGCCGACTTCATCGGCGAGATCAATCTGTTCGAAGGCGCCTGGAGCGCCGGCCGCTTCGTCATGGGCAAGGACCACACCTTGCCGGCGGTGGCCAACGGCACCCATAGCGGCTCGGGCATCATCGCCGTGCGGCCGGAGAAGACGCGCCTCGTCGGCGAGATCGACGGCGCGCTGGGCGGTCGCATCGAGACCGCGAACTTCCTCGGCGGCCAGGTGCTCTATCGTGTCGTCACCGACGAAGGCCGCGCCGTGCTGGCCAAGGAACAGAACGTCGGCACCGGCGGCCGCAAGATCGGCGACCGCGTCGGCGTCGCCTGGATGCCGTCCGACGCCGTGAGCCTGGAGGCGTAGGGATGCGTCCGATCCCGACAATCCTAGAGGCAGAAATACGGCCTTCGCTCGACTCATGGGATGATGGCCAGGGGCAGAATCGGCCGAGGGAAGGCTTGTCTTCCCTCTGTCTTTCCACGCCTCGGAGCGTCGCCGTCCGGGCGGCGATCAATGTCGGATGACCATGTCAGACCATAGAAACGTGTTTTCCCTCCACCTTCCCATGCCCCGATGCGTCGCCGTCCGGGCGGCGATCAACCTCGGATGACCATGCCAGACCATAGAAACCCGCCGGGGCGCACGCTCGGCATCGCCGTCATC
>CAYNOF010000181.1:0-4880 GCA_964398335.1 uncultured Rhizobiaceae bacterium | reverse complement strand
GCAGTCGATGTTCGGCCAGCCCTTCATCTTCGACAATCGCGGCGGCGCGTCGGGCGCGATCGGCGCGGAGATCGTCAAGAATGCGCCGGCCGACGGCTACACCATCCTCGGCATGACGGTGGCGATGGTCTGCATCACGCCGCACCTGCAGCCGATCCCCGACGATCCGGTGAAGGACTTCGTGCATGTCGCGCGCATGGCGACGTCGTGGGGCGCGCTGGCGGCGCATCCCTCGGTGCCGGTGAACACCGTTGCCGAGCTGGTGGCCTACGCCAAGGCCAATCCCGGCAAGCTGCACTGGGGCTCCTCGGGCATGGCGACCATCACCCAGCTCTACGGCGAGATGCTGAAGTTCGAGGCCGGCATCGATCTGGTGCACGTGCCCTACAAGGGCAGCGCCCAGGCGCTGCAGGCGGTGCTGGCCGGCGAGGTGCAGCTGCAGTTCGACCAGCTCGTCCTGGCCCAGGTCAAGGCGGGCAAGCTCAAGGGGCTGGCCATGCTGGGCGAGCAGCGGCACCCCGACCATCCCACCATCCCGACCCTGCGCGAGGCCGGCTACGGCAAGGACATGGCCGACAGCTGGTACGGCATCATGGCGCCGACCGGAACGCCCAAGCCGATCGTCGACAAGCTGTCGAAGGCGATCGGCGAGGCAGTGAAGGATCCGGCCGTCATCGAGAAGCTGCACAACGGCGGCCTGCGCGCGACCTATCTCAACCCGGAGGAGATGCGCGATCGCGTCGCGGTCGAGAGCAGGGCCTTCGGTGAGGTGATCAAGAAGGCCAACATCAAGATCTAGGCAAGGAGTCTCATGAGTGACGTCGTCAAGGTCGACCGCCAGGGCGCGGTGACCGTCTTCACCATCAACCGCCCGGACAAGGGCAACGCCATCAGTCGCGCGGTGGCGGCCGACATGCAGGCCGCCTTCGTCGAGTTCGACGCCGACGACGCGCAGCGCGTCGCGGTGATCACCGGTGCCGGCGACAGGAACTTCTCGGCCGGCGCCGACGTCACCGACCTGCCGGAGCTGTGGCGCTGCATCCCCACCGTCGGCATCCAGACCGAGAAGCCGGTGATCGCCGCGACCTCGGGCTGGGTGGTCGGCGGCGCCATGGTGATGACCATGATGGCCGACCTGTGCATCTCCAGCGAGAGCACGAAGTTCTACTACCCCGAGGCCAAGCTGGGCTTCACCGGCGGCATCATCTCGGGTCTCGCCGGGCGCATCCCGCACAAGATCGCGATGGAAATCATCATGATGTGCAAGCCGATGGAGGCCAAGCGCGCCTACGATGTCGGCCTGATCAACAAGATCGTGCCGGTCGGCAAGCAGGTCGAGGAAGCCGTCGCCTGGGGCCAGGAGCTGGCGACCTACGCGCCCTTGGTGCTGAGCACCATCAAGCGCTTCATCACGCAGCAGGTGCTGCCCAAGGGCCCGTCGGAGCTGATGGGCCACGCCATGGTCGATCTCGAGCGCGTGCGGCTGAGCGAGGACGGCCAGGAAGGCGGCCGCGCCTTCCGCGAGAAGCGCACGCCGGTGTTCAAGGGGCGCTGAGGCTCGATTGGCCGGCGACTACCAGCAACGGGGCTTTCGCGTCCTGCGCGGCGGGCTGATCGCCCCGCTGCGCGAAAGCCTCAAGCAGGTCGCTGCGCCCTTGCTCGACCGCGCCCGTGGCGGCGACTGGCGCGAGACCGACGGCGAGTCGGAGGGCAGCACCGGCTGGTACGGCCACAAGCCGGTCGACACGGTGATGGAGTTCCTCGCGCCGATGATCGCGCATGCCAGCGGCGGCGCGGCGCTGTGGCCGACCTTCTCCTACCTGCGCCTCTATCCGCGCGGCACCAAGCTCACGCCGCACACCGACCGCGATTCCTGCGAGGTGGCGATCACCGCCGCGGTCGACGGCAGCGATTCGACTCCGTGGCCGATCCTGCTCGAGACACACGACGGCACGATCGAATCCATCGATCTCGCGCCGGGCGACGTCCTCGTCTATGCCGGCCGCGAACGCCGGCATTGGCGCGAACCGCTGCAAGGCGACTGGCGGCTGCAGGCGATGTTCTTCTACGTCCGCCAGGACGGGCCATTCGCGCGCTGGAAGTACGACACGCGGCCGGCGCTGGGCATGCCGCCGCCCAGTACGCATCCCGATATCGGTGAAGCCACGCCGTAGATGCCTTGCGGTCCCGGCAGGAAAAGCGCCTCTCAGCTCTTCGGCACGCCGCCGACAAAGCAGAAGATGATGCCACGCGCGTTGGCGCAGATGTGGCTGCGGCCGTCGGGCGAGCTTTTCTTCAGCACGACATCGGCCGGCACGATCACCCAGCGGCCGTCGAGCACGGCGTGCCAGACGCCCTCGTCGTCGAGATAGCCGCGCGTCGGTCGGCAATCGCGCTCGTCGCAGCACGGCCGGCCGGTGAAGGGGTGAACCAGCGTGCGATACCATTCGTGCTGCTCGGCATGGCCCTGGCCGTGCCATCCGTCCTGCGCCCATGCCGGCGCGACCGGCAGGATCAGGACGAGCATGGCAGCGAGCCGGCGCATCACAATTTGGTTCGCAGCTCGGTCTTGAGGATCTTCCCGTAGTTGTTCTTCGGCAGCGCGTCGATGAAGCGGTATTGCTTGGGCCGCTTGTAGCGCGCGATATTGTCGAGGCAGAGCTGGTCGAGCTCGGCCGGCGTGACGGTGCGGCCCTCGCGCGGCACGACGAAGGCCACCGCCTCCTCGCCCCACTCGGGATGCGGGCGGCCGACCACCGAGCATTCGAGCACCGCGGGATGCATGTTCAGCACATCCTCGATCTCGCGCGGATAGATGTTGCTGCCGCCCGATATGATCATGTCCTTGGAGCGGTCCTTCAAGGTCAGGAAGCCCTCCTCGTCGAAGCACCCGACATCGCCGGTCCACAGCCAGCCCTCGCGCAGCGACTTCGCCGTCGCCTCGGGGTTCTTCCAGTAGCCATCCATGACCGTGTCGCCGCGCACGATGATCTCGCCGACCTCGCCCGTCGGCATCGACCGGCCCTCCTCGTCGACCACGCGCACTTCCATGCAGGTGTCGGGCAGGCCGGCGGAGGCCAAGCGCTGCTCCCAGCGCGGATGCTGGCGGTCGGCGTGGACGGCGCGACTGAGATGGCTGATGGTCATCGGCGTCTCGCCCTGGCCGTAGAGCTGGCACAGCACGTTGCCGAGCAGATCGAGCCCGCGCTTGAGGTCGCTGACATACATCGGCGCGCCGCCATAGCTGATCGTGCGGATCTCGCCCGGCCGCACCTCGCCGACGACCGGATGGTCGATCAGCCGCTTCACCATGGTCGGTGCGAGGAAGATGGTGGCGTCGGGCCAGCGGTGCAGCAGCTGCACCATCTCCGGCACCTCGTAGCGGCCGCTGTCGGGAAACACCTGCGTCACGCCGCGCGCCAGCATCGGGAAGTTCCACAGGCCCGAGCCGTGGCTGATCGGCGCGACATGGATGATCGAGCCGCCCGGCTGCGGCCGGTCGACGTCGGCGTAGTAGTTCTGGCTCATCGCCAGCAGGTTGCGGTTGGTCAGCACCGCGCCCTTGGGCCGGCCGGTGGTGCCGGATGTATAGAAGAACCACGCCGGATCGGTCGGCAGCGCGCGATGCTGGGCGATCGGATCGCCGATGGTCATCGAGGTGTAGTCGCGCGTCGAGCAATCGATGATGCGGCCGAGATCCGGGCACTCGGCCTTCACCGAGGCGATGGAATCGGCGAGATCGGGCGTCACGAAGCAGGCGCGCGCGCCGGAATTCTCGAGGATGAAGGCGAATTCCTTGGGGTGCAGCTTGGCGTTCATCGGCACGGCGCACAGCCCGGCGTGCCAGATCGCGTACATCGCCTCCAGCGACTCCACGCCGTTGGTCATCGCCAGCGCCACCCGCTCGCCCGGCTGCAGGCCCATGCGGTGGCGCAGATGCGTGGCCATCACCGAGACCTTGCGCAGCATGGCGCGCCAGGTCGCATGCGGGGTTTCGCCCCTGGCGAGCGCGATCCCATCCGGAAAAGCCTGCGCCGACTTCACGAGCAGAGACGCGATATTCATGCCGTCCTCCCGCACGCGACTATCGCAGCGGCGCACGAGTTGCGATAGTCCGCCGTCATGGAAGTCGATTTCGCCATCATCGGGGCCGGCATCGCCGGCGTGTCCTGTGCGTATTACCTCGCGCCGCGTGCCAGGGTCGCGATCCTCGAACGCGAGCACGTGCCGGCCTACCACACCACCGGCCGCTCGGCGGCGCTCTACACCGAGACCTATGGCAGCCCGGCGGTACGCGCGATTACCGTGCGCAGCGGCGTCTTCTACCGAGACCCGCCGACAGGCTTCGCCGACGTGCCGCTGCTGTCGCCGCGCGGCGCGCTGCTTTTCGGCCGGCCCGGCGAGACCGACAAGATCGACGCCGCCTACAAGGAGTTCCACGCGCTGGTTGCAACGGTCCGGCGCGCCGACCGCGCCGAGACCTTGAAGCGGCACCCCCTTCTGCGGCCCGAATGCGTCGACGGCGCAGTATGGGAACCCGACGCCGAGGACATGGACGTCGCGGCGATACACGGTGGCTTCCTCAGAGGTGCGCGCGCCGCGGGCGCCAGCTTGCAGCTGAAGGCCGAGGTGGCGGCGCTGGAGCGCAAGAGCGGCAAGTGGCACGTGACGCTGACGAATGGCGAGAGCGTCATCGCCGGCACGATCATCAACGCGTCCGGCGCCTGGGCCGACGTGCTGGGCGCCATGGCCGGCGCCAAGCCGATCGGCCTCGTCCCGAAACGTCGCACCGCCTTCACCTTCGACGCGCCGCAGGGCATGGACATCGCGCGCCTGCCGATCGTCATCGACCTGGCGGAGAGCTTCTACTTCAAGCCCGA
>CAYNOF010000180.1:0-1010 GCA_964398335.1 uncultured Rhizobiaceae bacterium | reverse complement strand
TCGATGCCGAATTGCTGGCCGAGGTCTATGTCGAGCTCAATGGCGGCCGGCAGCGCGGCCTGGACCTCGCTGCCTCCACCACCAGCGTCACCGTGCAGGTGAACGAGGGAACGGTAGCGGTGAGCGTCGTGCGCGAGGCGCGCGTCCATGCCCCGACGCCCGCCGAGCTGGCGGCGCACGAGGCGTTCCTGAAGAAGATCAGCGAGCCGATCTGGCTGAAATGAAGCGGCTCAGGCGTGGCCCACCGGCGCGTTGCCGGTCTGCGCCATCTGCTGCTGGTAGAGCGCGGCGAAATCGACCGGCTGCAGCAAGAGCGGCGGCAGCGCCGCCTGGCTCAAGGTCGCGGTGACGATGGCGCGGGCGAAGGGAAACAGCAGCATCGGCACGTGGATGCCGATGATCGGCCCGATCGCCTCCTGCGGCACCGCGCCAACGCTGACCACGCCGGCATAGGCCAGCTCCATGATGAAGATCAGCTGGCCCTGCTGGTCCTTGCCGTCGAGCTCGACGCTCATCGTCACCTCGAACATGCCGGGCTGATCGAGGTTGCGCGCATCGCAGCGGACGTTGAGGTTGTACTGCGGCGGCGCGGTGAGCTGCAGGCTCTGCGGCGCGCGCGGATTCTCGAACGACATGTCCTTGATGTACTGGCCGTGGATGGTGATCGGCGCTTGGCCGGCGGCCGGCTGGTTGGTGTCGCTCATGTCAGGTCTTCCTGCGCTGGGGGCGCGGCCCGCGTAGCACGCGCCGGGCAGCCGGTACAAGGCAAGCCGCCCCGAATAGACATGCGATCTCTGCGGCTATTGCGCTTGCCGGCCATGGCCGCAGGGCGGAAAATGATATTGCCATGTCGCGTCCCCTCGTCGGAATTTCCGCCTGTCGCCGCCAGATCAAGGCCTGGACCATCCACACGGTGGGCGACCGCTATATCAAGGCCGTGATCGAGGCCGTCACCGCCACGCCGATCCTGCTGCCCGCCGTCGGCGTCGGCGAGCAGGGCCTGGATCTCG
>CAYNOF010000179.1:0-2893 GCA_964398335.1 uncultured Rhizobiaceae bacterium | reverse complement strand
GCTCTGCTTGAAGACGTTGCCGCCGAAATCGCCCCAGAAATTGCGGCAGCATCCCAGCACCTTGCCGTCCCAGTTGATCTGCGGCTCGTCCCAGAGCTGCTCGCACATGCTGGCGAGATAGGTCTCGCCGGTCTGGGCCTCCCATTCCGAGCGGCGGACGGCCGGCGTGTCGAGCCAGCGCATCACCGCGGGCGAGACTTCGGTCGGTGCGATGTCCTCGTCCCACGAGAGCTTGAGCTTGAAGCGCATGCCGAGCTGCGTCGCCATCGCATGCGCGATCTCGACCTCATGCTTGTTGTGCTCGAACAGGATCATGCGCCAGACCAGCAGCGGCTCGGCGATGCCCAGCTTCGCCTTCCACTCGTTGATGGCACGGATGTTGGCCAGCACCTTCTCGAGATTGCCGCGCACGCGGTACTTCTCGTAGGTCTCCTGCGTGGCACCGTCGATCGAGCACATGATCGACTGCACGCGATAGCGCACCAGCGCTTCGAGCGCCGCGGGCGAGGCCGTGTTGAGGTTGGCGCCGTTGGCGATCATCGTGATCACGCCGCGCTCATGGGCGATGCGCAGGATGTCCGGCATCTGCGGATTCATCAGCGCTTCGCCGTAGTTCGACAGCTCGATCTCGCGCACGGCGGGATTGGCGTCGAGCAGGGCGGCGAGATCCTCGGGCTTGAGGAATCCCTTGCCGACATGCGCGTCGATCGCCCGCTCGGTGGTCGGACAGGACGGGCAGCGCAGCTGGCAGAACGACGAGGCTTCCACCCGCAGCCGGATGGGCGTCGTCGTGCTGTCGATCGGCAGGGCCGTGTCGGGCATCAGCGGCTCTGCGCGTGATATTCGGCGTTGGGCATCATCTCCGTGCCATGCGCCATGCGGTTGGACATGTTGAAGAACGCCACCACGTCACACAGATCGTACAGGTCGCGCTCGCTGAAGCCCAGCCTGCGCAAGGCCTCGCGATCGGCGTCACCGACATCGAAGGGAGTCAGCGTGAGTTTCCAGGCGAAATCGAGCATGGCGCGCTGGCGGGCCGGCAGATCGGCGACCCGGTAGTTCATCACCATCATCTCGCCCAGCTGCGGATCGCCGGAGTATTGCCGCACCGCCTGGCCATGGGCAACCAGGCAGTAGTAGCAGCGGGTGGCGCTGGACACGACGACGGCCACCATCTCGCGCTCGAGCTTGCTCAGGCCCGATTCGCCCAGCATCAGCTCGTTGTACATCGAGATGAAGGCGCGGGCCTTCCTGGGGTTGGTCGAGACGGCGCGGATGACGTTGGGCACCATGCCGAGCTTCTCGACGCATTTGGCCCAGTACTTCTTGAGATCCTCCTCGGTCGGATCGGTGGAGGGGATATCGAGCTTCCAGAGATAAGCTGGCTGCGGCATGGGGGACCTCAACGCGTGGGCAGGCCGGGCTTCCAGGTGCGGATCGCGTCGTACACGTCGCGCATCGGGCGGTCGAGGCCGTTGAATCGCACGCCGACCGAGACACCGCCACCGGGGATCGCGGTCAAATTGTCGTCGAGATTGAACAGCGACAGGTGCAAGCGGCTGAAAAGTTCGGGCGTGATGCCGATCTGCAGGGTGCGGCGGATGCCGCGCGGGCGAGCGAGGTTGATGTCGCTCCACGGCAGCAATACGTCGCGGCCGAAGCCCAGCCACACGCCCTTGCCGTCGACGACGATCTGCGGCCCCGTCACGCGCAGGCGCCTGATGGCGCGGACGGCGTAGTAGAGCAGGCCGGCGGCACAGAGCCCCAGCCAGATCAACCGGCCGGTCACGTCGCCCGCCATGGTGTCGTAGTTCAGCAGGAACCAGATCACCGCGGCGGTCGGCAGAATGACGCCGATCGCCGCCAGGGTGACGTGGAAGGTCTGGCTGAAACGGATCTCGAGACGTTGGCGCTTGGCCATCAGCCGCATTGCGCGCGATGGCGCAGCAGGTGGTCGGCCAGCACGCAGGCGATCATCGCCTCGGCCACCGGCGTGGCGCGGATGCCGACACAGGGGTCGTGACGGCCGGTGGTGCGGATCTCGATATCGTTGCCGTGACGGTCGACGCTGCGCACCGGCGTCAGGATCGAGGAGGTGGGCTTCACCGCCATGCGCGCGACGATGTCCTGACCGGAGGAGATGCCGCCCAGGATGCCGCCGGCGTGGTTGGCGAGGAACGTCACCTTGCCGTCGACCATGCGCATCTCATCGGCGTTCTGCTCGCCCGAATGCTCGGCGGCCGCGAAGCCATCGCCGATTTCCACGCCCTTCACGGCGTTGATGCTCATCAGCGCACGGGCGATGTCGCTGTCGAGCTTGTCATAGATCGGCGCACCCAGACCGGCAGGCACGCCTGACGCCACGACCTCGATCACCGCGCCGACCGAGGAGCCGCGCTTGCGCACGCCGTCGAGGAATTCGGTGAACAGCGGCACGCTGCCGGCATCCGGGCAGAAGAACGGATTCTCGCCGACCTGCGCCCAATCCCAGCGTGTGCGATCGATTCTGTGCGGTCCGACCTGGACGAGCGCGCCGCGCACCGCAAGGCCGGGCACGACCTTGCGGGCGATCGCGCCGGCCGCGACCCGCGCGGCGGTCTCGCGCGCGGACTGCCGCCCGCCGCCGCGATAGTCGCGCAGGCCGTATTTGACGTCATAGGTGTAGTCGGCGTGGCCGGGCCGGTACGTGTCCTTGATCTCCGAATAGTCCTTCGAGCGCTGGTCGACATTTTCGATCAGGAGCGCGATCGGCGTCCCGGTGGTCACGTCCTGTCCGGTCTCGTCCGGGAAGACGCCGGAGAGAATCCTCACGACGTCCGGCTCCTGCCGCTGCGTGGTGAAGCGCGACTGGCCGGGGCGGCGCTTGTCGAGCCAGGGCTGGACGTCGGCGACG